>NZ_JBQOJA010000030.1:0-33891 GCF_054971385.1 Marinococcus tarijensis
GACGCAAGTATAACGGATATGGGAGTCTGCGTGTTTTTTTGTGTCTGTACCCCAACAAATATTATAGAGCCAAAAAACAGCCCTTCTAAATCAGAAAGGCTGTTTTTAAATATTTATGTTAGTTTACAGCGTCTTTCAGCTGTTTGCCTGGGCGAAATGCAGGGTTTTTCGTGGAAGGAATCTTGATTTCTGCACCCGTTTGAGGATTACGCCCTTTACGAGCGGCACGCTCGCGTACTTCAAAGCTTCCAAATCCAACTAACTGGATTTTGTCGCCTTTTTTCAAAGTTTCTGTGATGCTGTCGAATACAGCGTCTACAGCTTTGGAAGCGTCTTTTTTCGAAAGCTCAGCCTGGTCTGAAACTGCGTTGATTAAATCCGTCTTGTTCATGAAAATACTCCCTTTCATTCCATAAATTTAGAGTCTTTCATACCAAATTAACTCATGAAAAGCCCGGTATGTCAACCCTTCCATTTATTTTTGTAGGTTTCTAAGAAGGAAAGCCAGAAATAAAGCAAATATATTTTAAAAATACTTCCATTATTCTGGTTTTTTTCTTAAACCCTATCATAACAAGGGTTTGATAAGAATTCCAGTATTTATGAGAAAAAGATTAAATATCAAAAAAACTGGACCAGATAAACGGCCCAGCTTTTTCCTAATGGTCATTATCAGTTTTTTCTTCGTTGTAGGACCGGTTCTTTTCCCTGGAGCGGCTGAGAGCATCCTGCGAGCTTCCCTCTGCCAGCGGAACGCCAGCATTATACGCTGCTCTTGCGATCAGGTGGCCACCCACAGGTGCCGTCACAAATACAAATATAAGGGTCAGCACGAAGCGGAGGCTAAAGGTTTGTGTGTGTACCATGAAAAACAAAAAGGCACCAAGAACAACGCACAGCACTCCTAAAGTAGCCGCCTTCGTGGCAGCGTGAGAGCGTGTGAAGATATCCGGCAGGCGAAGCAGACCGACAGCGCTTATGATGCTGAGGGCCGCTCCAAAAAGGGCGAGCAGTGCTACAATCCAGTCAACGATCTCGGTCATGCTCAATGACAACACCCTTTTCGATATATTTAGCGAAGGCTACTGTGCCAATGAAGGCCAGGATGGCAAGCAGCAGCATAACTTCAATGAACGCGCTCGTATTCAAGATAATGCAGAATAGAGCCGTTACACTAATCAACTGAATGCCAATAACGTCGAGAGCAATGACACGGTCCGGCATCGACGGGCCTTTAAGAACGCGGTACAGCGTGAGCAGGATGGATATCGAAACAAGCGTTGCGGCGGTGATATAAATTGCATTTAATATCATTATCTGCTGACCTCCCTAATCGCTTTTTCGAATGAATTGCGAATTTCTTTTTCAGCCGCTTCCACACTCTGCAGGTCCATCGCATGGATAAACAGGGAACGGTTGTCCGGAGCAACTTCTACTACAAGTGTTCCGGGTGTAAGAGTAATTAAAAGCGAAAGAAGCGTAATCTCCCATTCTTTTTCAAGAGTTGTTTCCATTTCAAAGATGCCTGGACTGATATTTAATTTAGGGCTCAGTATCTGCCGGGCAACAGAAAAACTCGATAAAATTAATTCTTTAAAGAAGATAAGCACAAGCGCCAGGGCCGCATAGATCCGGTGAAAATAAAGCCTCTCCCGGAAAAAGCCCCTCATAAAGTACAGGACGAGCAGACCAAGGAAAAACCCGCTGATAAAGGATGCAAACGACCAGGCATCATTAATGATCATCCAAAGCAGAGCCATGGCAAGATTGATCATAATCTGAAATGACATTACGAGTTCCCCCCTAACACAGCTTCAACATAGGCACGGGGATTGATCAGCGTTTCTGCTGCGCTTTCCACAAAAGGATACATGACTTCGGCACCAAAGCCCATGAATGCAGAGAGCGCCACGAGAAATACGATTGGAGGCATCTGTGCTTTAATACTTCCGTGCTGTTCTGCATGGGTAAGCGTCGGTTCTCCCAAAAACCCCTGCAGGAAAATTCGTATGACGGAATACAATACAAGCAGACTTGCAACCATCATGACTGCTACAACAATATAATGCCCAGCTTCGGCACCACCGACCACAAGCATCAGCTTGCCGGGAAAGCCGCCAAGAGGCGGAATTCCGGCAAGAGCGAGGGCAGAGATGAAAAACATCCAGGTGAGAAGCGGGTGGTGCTTAATAATTCCCCCCATACCTGAGAGTTTACTGGTGCCGGCTGCAGTAATCAGTGCTCCAATGATCAGAAAGAGGGCTGCTTTAATGACAATATCATGCAAAAGGTAGTATATAGCTCCCACAAACGCATCGCTGTTCAATGAAGCGACACCGAACAGGATAAACCCAACAGCTACAATAACATTGTATACCAAAATCAGTTTAACATCCCTGTAAGCAATTGCGCCGATAACACCGATAATCATCGTTACTGCTGAAAGAACGAGAAGGATGGTGTGTGTAAGGGCCGTATCCTCATTAAAGATAACAGAGTAGGTTCTAAAAATACTGTAGATGCCAACCTTGGTTAAAAGAGCAGCAAATATCGCCCCGATGGCTGTTGGAGGGACCGAGTAGGATCCTGGCAGCCAGAAGTAAAGAGGAAATAAAGCTCCTTTCAGCCCAAACACGATCAAAAATAAAATAGCAATAACCGTAATGACCGGTTCAGAGCCTGCTTCGCTGACCCGCTCGCTGAGCTGAGCCATATTCAGCGTGCCTGTCACGGCGTACAGATAGGCAACCCCAATAACGAAGAAAGCAGAAGAAACAACGTTTACAATAACGTAGTTAAATGACTCCTTCAGCTGGGTTTTTGTGCCGCCATGGCCGATCAGAGCGTAGGAGGCTAAAAGAAGAACCTCGAAACAGACAAACAGGTTGAAAATATCACCGGTCAGAAAAGCTCCGGACACCCCGGCGATTAAAAACTGGAAAAAGGCGTAGTAGTAATATTTTTCCCTCTCTACTCCAATGGTGCTGAAGGAAAAATAAACTATAGGCAGCGCTACAAGCGCCGTAGTCGTCGTCAGAAGCACGGCTAATGAATCCCCTGCCAGAACAATGCCAAACGGAGCTTCCCAGCCGCCGAGTTCAAGAGTCATAATTCCGTTGGACAATATGTACGTAAGCAAAAAGATATTGACACCAATCAAAATTATGCTCGTAATAAATGCCCAAATACGCTGGGCGGTGACATGCTTTGGAAAAAACAGGGCCACGATCCCTGCGATGAGAGGGATAAGGACCGGAAGGATCAGCCAATTACTCATCAGTATCAGTTCCTCTCAGTTGGTCAGTCTCAGCCGCCCCGGTCACTTTGTACGTACGGTATCCTAAAACAAGAATAAAAGACGTTACTCCAAAGCTGATAACGATAGCTGTCAGTATCAGTGCCTGGGGGAGCGGGTCTACATAAGTGTCAGCTTCAAGCCCAAGCAGCGGAGGGGCGCCTGTTTTCAGCCCCGCCATGGTCAAGAGCAGCAAATGGGCGCCGTGGCTTAAAACTGAGCTGCCAATAATAATGCGGATTAAATTTTTCGTCAGTATTAAATACAAACCGACAGTAAATAAGAAGCCGGCAAGGATAGACATAATTATTTCCACTATTTATCCTCTCCGATCGTTTGAATAATAGTCATAGCCGTTCCGATTACAACCAGGTAAACGCCTAAATCGAAGGCGAGTGTGGTTGTGAGCTCCAACTCACCCAATACGGGAAAATGAAAATACCCGAATGTCTGAGAAAGAAACGGGGCCGAGAAAAAGAACGAGCCTACGCCGGTACCGACAGCAAACACCAGTCCGATAGCCGTCATGATTTTATAATCAATCGGCAGGGCCCGGCGGATGGTTTCCATATCAAAGGCGAGAAGGAGAAGAACCAGAGCAGCACTTGTCATCAATCCTCCGATAAACCCGCCTCCGGGCTCCTGGTGGCCGTTGAAAAAGATATAGACAGCAAACAGAAAGATGAGAAATGAAATGAATTTCGTTACTGTCTGTAAAATAATGTCGTTGTACTTCATTTATTCTCTCCTCCTGCCAGCCGTAATTTAATCAAAGAGTACACTCCAAGGGAGGCAATACCTAAAACGAGAATTTCAAGCAGAGTATCAAATCCGCGGAAATCTACTAAGATAACGTTTACGACGTTATTACCGCCGGCTTCTTTATAGCTGTTTTCCAAAAAATAATCAGAAATAGCAGGAAACAGCCTGGTGCCGCTGGCCGAAAGCCCAATGAGAGTGACAGTGAGCCCGACTGAGACGGAGATGACAAAATTGACCGCGTGGAATTTCGTCTCCTTCAAAGCATCGAAAATCTGCGGGAAATGATAAAAACAAAGTAAAAACAGCGTTACCGACACGGTCTCAATTGTCAATTGCGTTAATGCAAGGTCCGGAGCACGGAACAATACGAAAAACAGTGCTACTGTATAGCCGAGCACGCCCAGAGCAATGACTGCCTTCAGCCGGGAGCGCGTAAACATAAGAATGAGAGAAGAACCTACCAGCACAAGAGAGAGTACTGCTTCGTACGGGCTCACCGGAACCATATTTTCGACATCGACGGTAAACGCTCCAGTGCCGAAAAGAGAGAAAAGGAGCAATACTACGGTGAAAGAGAAAATGTATATAAAGTAATCTCTCACGAGTCCGGTCATATGCCAGGACATTAGGGCATGAGAAGAACGGTCGAGTCCTTCAAGAGAGCGGTTGTACGCCTGGTTAAACAGGCGGTTTTCTGGAAAGACAGCGTGCATGTTATTCCATTTCTGCAGCGCCAGGAATATGGCTGTGCCAAGCAGGACGACGCCGATAGTCATAAACAGCTCAGGTGAAAAGCCGTGCCAGAAATAAATATCCACCCCAAACGACCCCGTCTGGGCAAGCTCAGGCATAATAGAAGCCATGGCCGGTTCAATAATCGCAGCCACGAGCGTGTTCGGGAAAAAGCCGATGAATACGACAAGAGCTACGAGAATGAGAGGAGCCAAAAGCATGCCAAACGGAGCTTCATGCGGCTTGGTTGGAAGCTTTTCCTTTTGAAGCTTTCCAGTAAAGGGCCGAAAAACGATCATCATACAGTAAACAAAGGTGAAAATACTGGCTGTCCAGGCGACAATCGGAAGCAGAATACCGATGGAGTCTGCGCTGTACTGCGGGAAATGCGTAATTTCCACCATGGACATGAAAAACATTTCCTTACTCAAAAACCCATTGAACGGCGGCAGGCCGGCCATGGAAAAGCCGCCGATAACGGCGATAGTAAAGGAAATCGGCATTAACGTCATGAGTCCGCCAAGCCGCCGGATGTCCCGGGTGCCTGTTTCGTGGTCGATGATGCCCACCATCATAAACAGGCTGCCTTTGTAGGTGGCGTGGTTAATTAAGTGAAAAATAGCAGCTGCTAGGGCAACGGTGTAGGCGTTGTTATCAATACTGTCATAGTGAAGCGCCGCAGCCCCGGCGCCGAGCATCGACAAAATCATACCGAGCTGACTGACCGTAGAGTACGCGAGAATGCCTTTTAAATCAGTCTGGCGAATGGCAGAAAGCGATCCCCATAGAAGAGTAAGAAGCCCGAAGCCGGTGACAAGCCAGAACCAATAGGCGCTGACTGCAAACAATGGGGTCATGCGGGCAACCAGGTAAATGCCCGCCTTTACCATTGTTGCAGAGTGCAGATAGGCACTGACCGGTGTCGGGGCTTCCATGGCATCCGGCAGCCAGATGTGAAACGGAAACTGGGCAGATTTTGTAAATGCTCCAAGCAGAATCAAAAGCATGGCCGGAAGAAACAGCGGACTGTCGGCAAGCTGGTCCGAAGCCTCCAGAATCCCGCGAATGCTGTAGGTTCCGGTTACAGAAGCGATCAGCACAAATCCAACTAAAAGGGCAAAGCCGCCCATAACGGTGATAAGCAGTGATTTCAGCGCCCCGTAGCGGGATTTTTCTTTCGTATACCAATAAGAAATGAGCAGAAATGAGGATATGCTCGTAATTTCCCAGAATGTATACAAAACGATTAAATTATCTGACAACGTAAGGCCGAGCATCGCGCCCATAAAAAGAAGCAGATATGTATAGAAGTTATTCAGCTGCTCTTTATGCTTATCAAGATAATAGATGGAATACAAAACAACAAGAGCTCCGATTCCTGTAATCAGGAGCGCAAACAAAAGGCCAAGGCCATCCACATAGGCAATGTAATTGACACCTAAGGAGGGAATCCATTCGAATGTTTTCATGACAGAGCCTGTTCCGGAAACTTCCGGTAGGTAGCTTAAAAAGTAGCTGAAAAGAATAATAGGGACAATTAATACGAACCATCCTGTATGTATACGCGGAATAAATTTATACACAAGAGGCACCAGCACAGCAGTCAGAAATGGCGCAATGATGGCAAGGTGCAAAATAGTAAACATGAAGAACCTCCTTGTTAGTTTCGGTCGCCACTGAATTCTTTTCACATTATAGCGTATATCTAAACGCCTTGCATTAGAAGCGAATCCCGGAAGCAGCCATCATTTCAAACACATATATAGGAAGAGAGAGGGGCGCTTTTCACAATTTTTTTTCAATATTGCATCACATGCCTAAAGAAAATTGAAAAAAAAGCTTCTGACGGTTATACTTGCTGTTTGTACGGCTTATAACGAAAAACGACGCCGGATTATTGCGATATTTAGATAAAGGTTTGTTAAAATAAAAGAAATAAGCTCGTTTTATATTAAAGTCAGCTGCAGGTGAGAAGTTAAAATCAGCCTGCTTGAAGGGAGATAGGGTTTTGATTAAGCGATTTATGCCAAATGAATACCTGCCGAGTGTTTTAGATCTCGATTTAGAACACCTGCGTGAAAATAATATTAAAGGCATCATCACTGATTTGGATAACACTCTGGTGGAATGGGACCGGCCGAATATAACAAGCGAGCTTGATGATTGGTTTTTCTTTTTGCGGGAGCAGGGGTTTCAGGTGACGATTGTTTCCAATAATTCCGAGCATCGAGTCCGCTCTTTCTCGGAGCCAAATGGCATTCATTTCATCCATTCGGCCAAAAAACCGATGGGACGGGCGTTTCGAAAAGCGACCAGACGGATGGGGCTTAAAAAGCGTGAAGTGGTTGTAGTCGGTGACCAGGTCCTCACGGATGTATTCGGTGGGAACCGGGCCGGGTTTTACACAGTGCTGGTTGTCCCGGTAGCCCAAAGCGATGGTTTCCTGACAAAAATTAACCGGAAGGTAGAGCGCCGGGTAATGAAGAGATTAAAAGACAGAGGATTAATTCAATGGGAGGATCCACAATGACCGAAGAGCTGTACTGCGCCGGATGCGGGGCGCCTATTCAAAATGAGGATAAAAATAAACCCGGGTATGTCCCGACATCAGCGCTAGTAGACAGAGCGACAGTGATCTGCCAGCGTTGTTTTCGTTTGAAGCATTATAATGAAGTCCAGGATGTGGATATGGAAGACCAGGATTTCCGTGATAAACTGCACGAGCTTGGCAGAAAAAAAGCACTTATTGTGAAAATTGTCGATGTATTCGATTTTGAAGGAAGCTGGATTCCCGGCTTTCAAAGATACGTCGGTGATAACCCGGTGCTGCTTATGGTGAACAAAACAGATCTGCTGCCGCACTCTGTAAATGAAAACAAGCTTCTTCACTGGATCCGCCGCCAAGCAAAGCAGCAGGGATTAAAGCCGAAGGATGTGGTGTTGCTGAGTGCCAAAAACAAACAGGGGATTCAGAAAGCTGCTTCTAGTATTGAAGAGCTTAGAAACGGCATGGATGTATATGTCACAGGCTGCACAAATGTTGGTAAATCGACATTTATTAACGCCCTGATTGCTGAATTCGGCGAAAATGAAGAGCAGGATATTACTACTTCTCATTTTCCGGGAACGACGCTTGACATGATTGAAGTTCCTTTAGATGAGCAGACAAGTCTGTATGATACACCCGGTCTTATCAATGATAAGCAGTTCGGTCGCAAACGGAGTCTTAAAGAGCGCAAGGAGTTCATCCCGGAAAAGGAATTAAAGCCAAAAGTATATCAGCTTGAAAGCGGCCAGACGATATTTATCGGCGGCTATGTGCGCATGGACTTTGTCGAGGGTGACCCTAATTCATTTGTCGTATTTATGTCCAACCGGCTTCCGGTGCACCGCACCAAGCTGGATAATGCTGACCGCCTCCATCCGGACAGGGTGGGGGATGTCTTGAAACCGCCGTACCGCGTGGAAGATGCACCGGAATTAACGAAGCACCGGATTGAAATTAAAGAGGAAAAGACAGACATTGTCGTACAGGGGCTCGGGTGGATTACAGTGACTAGCCCACGTGCTTCCGTGGATATTTACGTACCGGTCGGCACGGGAGTATCAAAACGGGAGGCGGTGATTTAATTGCCAAAAACGCTGCTTGGCTTAATCGGCCATCCGCTCGGTCATTCCCTGTCACCTCAGATGCATAATGAGCAGTTCAAAAGGCTCGGTGTCGACGGATACTACCATTTGTTTGATATGCCGGAAGAAGATCTGCAAAAGGGCGTACAGGCGCTGCGGCAGCTTGGGGCTGCGGGCTTCAACATTACCATCCCCCACAAGGTACGGGTGATGGACTATATCGATCAGCTTGACCCATCAGCCGAAAGAATCGGGGCGGTGAATACGGTCGTAAGAGAAAATGATGCGCTTGTCGGATATAATACGGACGGGGAGGGCTATCTGGAATCTTTACTGGCCGTACGTTCATTGGATCAGATCAAAAATGCAGACATTCTCGTGATTGGAGCGGGCGGGGCAGCACGGGCCGTAGTCTACGCGTTAAGTCTCCGAAGTCCTGAGAGTATTACTGTCGTAAACCGTACACAGGAAAAAGCAGAACAGCTGAAAAGCCATCTGGAGGATATAGCAGCTATCAAAGTAGCAGCGAAGGATGAAGCAGAAAGCAGAAACGAAGAGTACGATATTCTGATTAACACTACTTCGATTGGGATGAGCCCCGGGATAAATAATTCCCCCTGGAGTCTTGAAAATGTAAAAGCATCTGCGCTATGCAGTGATCTCATCTACAACCCATGGGAGACCAGATGGTTAAAGGATGCCAGAAACGCGGGGCTTGATACTCTGAATGGAAGTGGAATGTTTGTTAACCAGGGAGCACTTGCGTTTAAATACTGGACGGGAAAAGAACCGGACCGTAAAGCTATGCAGATGCTTGTCGAAGATCATTTAAAAGGAGAAAATAATGCTGAATAATAAACAAAAGCGTGCATTGCGCAGAGAAGCGCATTCGTTAAAGCCGCTTTTTCAAATTGGAAAAGAAGGTATGAATGAACAAATTATTACCCATGTGGACGAAGCGATTGAAAAAAGAGAGATTCTGAAAGTGAATCTGCTGCAGAACTGCATGGAAGATAAGCATGAAGTGGCGTCTGAGCTTGCCGAAGGTACCGGCTCTGAAGTTGTGCAGGTAATCGGAAACACGATCGTACTGTACCGGAGATCGAAAGACAATCCTGGGATTGAACTTCCAAAGTAAACAAGGAGAAGCTATTATGAATGAACGTATCGGCCTGTTCGGAGGCACATTTGATCCGCCGCATTTAGCTCATCTGATTATGGCGGAAGAGGCAAAAAATGCATTAAATCTGGATGAAGTCTGGTTTATCCCAGTGCACACACCGCCACATAAGCAAAGGGAGAATATGATTTCCGGGGAAGAACGTCTGAGGCTCGTAGAAGCAGCGATTGAGGATAATCCCGGGTTTCGCACGTCCTCCGTGGAAATCGAACGCGGCGGGCCTTCGTATACAATTGATACAGTACGTTACTTTAAGCAGCAGGCGCCGGAAACAGAGTTTTACTTTTTGATCGGCGGCGACATGGCAGACCAGATGGATAAATGGAAGGATATCGAAAAGCTGCGCAGGCTGGTTGAATTTATATTTGTGAATCGGCCCGGCTACAACGGCCACAAGCCTTCGTGGCTGACCCAGGTGGAAGCTCCTGTGATGCACGTTTCTTCTTCAATGATACGCCGGCGGCTCAGAGACGGCGAAACCGTCCGCTATATTGTGCCGGATAATGTATTAAAAGAGATTGAGAGGAAAAAACTGTATGGACAAAAATGAAGCTCTTCAAATCGTTAAAGAACAATTGACGGAAAACAGATACAAGCATACGCTCGGTGTACGGGAGACCGCTTTATATTTGGCAGAACGGTTTGATATCGATTATAATAAAGTAGAGATAGCAGCTATTTTGCATGACTATGCTAAATATCGTCCTGTCGAAGAGATGCGTGAACTGCTCCGCGGAAAAGAAGGAGCCGGCAGGTTTATCGCCTACGGTGACGAACTGCTTCATGCCCCTGCCGGTGCTTATTTTATTCAGACAGAAGCCGGGATTGAAGACGCGGATATTGTTTCTTCTATTTACTGGCATACGACCGGAAAGCCAAACATGACAGCTTACGAAAAGGTGCTGTTTTTAGCGGATTATATAGAACCAAACCGCACATTCCCTGGAGTGGAAGAAGTCCGGGAGGCGGCAGAAACAGATATAGACGCTGCCATCGTAATGGCTCTTGGAAACACGATTCAATTTTTAATTTCAAAAAATGTTCCAGTATTTCCAGATACGCTTGCCGCTTACAACGATCTGGTGATGGAACACAAATAATGGAGGCCTGTAGATGAACGAAAAGGAACTGCTTGAATTAGCGGTACAAACTGCTGACAGCAAGAATGCACATGATATTGTAGCACTGGATATGAGAGGGGTTTCGCCGGTTGCAGATTATTTTGTTATCGGCCACGGCACTTCTGAAAAGCAGGTACAGGCGATTGCCACAGAACTGAAAAAGGCTGCGCACAAGCAGGGCCTCGATGTACAGAGGCTTGAAGGCTATAACGAAGCAAAATGGGTGCTGATCGATCTCGGGGATGTCGTCGTACACATTTTTCATGAAGACGAAAGAAATTATTACAACCTTGAAAAATTATGGGGAGACGCCGCATACGTGGAACTCGAAACGGTGCTTTCCCAGTAACAACGCAAGCCTGAAAGGCCTGAAAAATCAGGCCTTTTTCTAATTTAGAATGAAGGGAAGTACAGAATGGCCCACTCAATGTATAAAGGCTTTGCCGAAGTGTATGACCGGCTGATGGCTGACGCTCCGTATGATGCCTGGAAAGAAGCTGTCATAAAGGAAGCCCCGGCCAGTAATCCGAAAATGCTTGAAATTGGATGCGGAACCGGAGAGATCATGAAACGTCTCTATAACGAAGGCTTTCCCGCTGACGGCATGGATCTTTCAGCAGACATGCTTGCAGTGGCAGCAGAGAAATGGAGTGCTTCACGGGAAAGACCTGTATTGTTCCATCAGGATATGAGGTATTTGGACGCGCCGGATACGTACCAGCTTATTTTTTGTTTTTGTGATTCCCTGAACTATTTAACGAAGCGGGAGGATGTTAAAGCCACCTTTGCCGGTGTGTATAATCATCTTGAAGCGGGTGGTGCTTTTATGTTCGACGTTCATTCCACTCACTACATAGAGGATATTTTGTCTGAGGTCTCCTATGCAGACAATGATGAAGAGATTTCTTTTATATGGGATGTGTATCCTTCAGAACAAATCTGGGAGGTCGAGCACGAGCTGACTATTTTTTCGAAAAATGCGGACGGCACCTACAGCCGGTTTGATGAGGATCATGTACAGCGTACGTTTGCCGTTAATGAATACAAAGAGTGGCTCGAGGAAGCGGGTTTTTCGACTGTCCGTATCACAGCTGACTTCACGGCGGATTTTCCGGATGAAGAAAGCGAGCGTATATTCTTTTTGGCGAAAAAAACAGACAAATAGTGTAAAATATTGTAATATATAGAAGTGAATACTCTCCTCTGCAACATGGGGGGGGCCTGTCCCCCCCCTTCCCCTCCCGAATTTCCCTTTACCTATTAAACAAATAAAAAGAATCTGGAGTTGATGCTTTCTTTGACGAGCCGTTGGAAATTAATTGCAGTCAGCGCCGGCGGAGCCGTGTGCCTTGGAATTATGTTTCTGTTATTTTGGAGCGGACTACCGGGGGAACAGTCGGAAAAGCAGGAAGCCGTTCCATGGGAAAATCAAGTGAAAGAAACAGTGCAGGAAGAAGCCTCCGGAAGTGGTTTTGAGCAGGAAACCGAAGAGCCCGGCGGGGAGGTCCGGGTCGATGTGAAAGGCGAAGTGCATGCCCCGGGCGTTTATACACTTCAGTCAGATGAGAGAGTGGAAGAAGCGATCCAGAAGGCGGGCGGAATTACGGACAAAGCGGATATGCTTCAGGTAAACCTTGCAGAAAGAGTAGAGGATGAAATGGTTATTCATATACCTGGGGAAGGGGAGGAAACAATTACTGGCCCGCCCGAAGAAAGCAGTGAGGAAGAGCCTGTGGTCAATGTGAATGAGGCGGAGCAGGTGGATTTGGAAGCCATACCTGGGATCGGCCCGGCAAAAGCCGCAGCTATTTTAAGCTACCGGGAGGAGAACGGCTCCTTTGAAACGATCGAAGACTTATCCAACGTGAGCGGAATTGGGGAAAAGACAGTGGAGCAGCTCCGGGATTACATTTCTCTCTAATATTTACTTTTCGAAATAGTCTGATAAAGTTAAGGAAGAAATACTATTGCTTTGAGAGAAAGGAGCTTTCCTGTGGAAGAACATAAAGACTGGAAACTTGAAACGCTTTCTGTGCATGCGGGTCAAACTCCCGACCCCGCCACTAACGCAAGAGCTGTGCCTATCTACCAGACAACGTCCTATGAATTTAATGATACCGACCATGCCGCTGATTTATTTGGCCTTCAGGAATTTGGGAATATTTACACACGGATCATGAACCCGACCTCCGATGTGTTTGAAAAACGAATGGCTGCGTTGGATGGAGGCATCGGTGCGCTTGCTACTGCAAGCGGCAGTTCCGCTATTCATATTGCCGTGCTGAACATTTGCAGCGCCGGAGATGAAATTGTCGCTTCGAGCGGCTTGTACGGAGGCACGTACAATATGTTTATGCATACGCTTCCGAAAATGGGCATCCAGGTGCATCTGGTGGATGGTACGGACCCACGGGCGTACGAGGAAAAGATAAATGAAAATACAAAATTAATATTCAGCGAAATTATTGGAAATCCCAACGGCAATGTACTTGATATTGAAAAAATTGCCGGGGTGGCTCACGATAACGGGCTGCCTTTAATAGTGGACGCTACGACAGTTACACCTATTCTATGCCGGCCCATTGACCACGGCGCAGATATCGTCGTACATTCGGCAACAAAATTTATTGGCGGACACGGCACGACTATTGGCGGCGTGATTGTGGACAGTGGAAACTTCAACTGGGATAACGGCAAATTCCCTGGGCTTACAGAGCCGGACCCGAGTTATCACGGTGTCGTATTTACCGAAGCGGTTGGAGAAATGGCCTATATTTTAAAGGCACGTGTGCAGCTGCTTCGTGATTTAGGACCGGCTATTTCTCCGATGAATTCATTTTTGCTTCTCCAGGGGCTTGAAACGCTTCATCTGCGAATGGAGCGCCACTGTGAAAATGCCGAAAAGACAGCGTCATTTCTGGAGCAGCATGAGCTGGTGGACTGGGTGAACTACCCCGGACTTTCTTCACATGAAACGTATGCTACAGCGAAAAAATATCTGCCGAAAGGAAAAGGGGCCATTCTGACCTTTGGCATCAAAGGTGGTCTTGCCGAAGGGAAAAAATTTATCGAAGCCTGCAATCTGCATTCGCACGTAGCGAATGTCGGAGACGCAAAGTCGTTAGTTATTCATCCGGCAAGCACCACGCATCAGCAGCTCTCTGAGGATGATCAGCGTGCAGCAGGGGTGTCGGCAGACCTTATCCGGGTTTCCGTCGGCATCGAACATATAGACGACATTCTCCGGGATTTAGAAGAAGCCCTCCAGGAAAGCCAGAAATAAACCACGAACGACAAAGCCTGCCTCGCTGGGCAGGCCCTTTCTTTTTCTTTTTCCTATCTTAATATTTAACAATGGGGGTGAACACGATCCCCGTCCTTTGGATACTTATATCTATGACAGCCCCAGTCGGAATGCTGCTCCGCGGAGATTTCTGGATGTGGGGGATTATTTGGCTTTGCTTCGGCGCCGGTTTTATCATATTGCGGCGCTTCCAGGTATTTGCTGCCGGTGCAGTATTGATGCTGATCTTTGCCGGAAGCTCCTGGTACTGGGTGGAACACAACGATTCATTTTTTAACGGCACCGAATCAGAAATTACTGGTACCATAGCTTTTCCTTTAACGTATGACGGCGGAAGGGCCCGTTTTGAGCTGCGTACGGATACGGGGGAACACATACCGGTTACATGGTGGTTTGACACTGAAGAAGAAATGCAGCAAAGCAAAAGTCTCCTTCCGGGAGAACAGTGCCGGTGGAACGGGGAAATGAAGGCGCCATCGGCTGCTGGCAATCCCGGTGGATTCAGCTACGAGACTTATCTGTACTGGGAAAAAATACATTGGCTGTTTACGGTGGAAAACAGCCAGAGTGTTGAATGCTTTGCACGCTCAACAGGAGCCGTTGACAACCTCCAGCGCATCCGGGCCCGTCAGATGCAGCGTATTGAAAGGTTCTTTCCACAACAGGCTGCGGGTCTGGCAGGCTCTCTGCTGTTTGGGGACCGTGCGTCAATGGCCGGCGAGGTGGAGGAAGCATACCGCTCGCTCGGTCTCGTGCACGTACTTGTCGTTTCGGGCATGCATGTTGCCATTATCAGCGGTGCCGTATTTTTTCTGCTGAAGCGAACCGGAGTGACGAAAGAACGATCCTATACGGTGGTCCTCTGTCTTCTCCCTGTATACGCTGTTCTGACCGGTGGGGCTCCCTCAGTGCTTCGTGCGGCCCTTGCTGCAGGATTTTTCATCGGCTGGCAGAAATGGGGGCCTCGCGGACAACGCCTGGATCCGGTGATTATTCTTCTGACAGTGATGGGGGTTATGCTCATCCTCAGTCCGGGTTATCTTTTTCATATCGGTTTTCAGCTCTCCTTTTTATTAAGCGCCCATCTGCTTCTGTGCAGAAAAAGAATGGCAGCTGCTGGGAAATGGGTCAATATGGTCTGGGTCGCTGGTTCGTCAATGCTTGTGTCTCTTCCTGTAATACTATGGAACTTTTATCAATTTTCTCTATGGAATGTACTGATTAATTTTTTATTCGCCCCGGTTCTTCTATTCCTCGTTCTTCCCTTTTTGTTTTTGAATTACCTTCTCTCCTTTTTTATTGCTTCTCCTCCCGAAATTTTTTCTTTGGTGTTTTCAGGAATCGACTGGATGCACGAGCTTTTTATCTATCTTGCCGGTATGTCGTGGTCCACAATACTTCTCGGAAAACCGGGTCCTGTTTTTACCGTTGTATATGCGGCAGGATGCATGGTATTTATTACAGCGTGGAACAAAAACATGCGAAAGACAGCTATGTTTCTATCAGCAGCAGTCATGCTGGCAGCAGCGGTCTGGCAGTGGACAGCTCCTTATACAGACGGCCGGGGAAGAGTAACCTACCTCGACGTCGGGCAGGGGGACAGCACCGTCATTGAACTGCCTTACCGCCAGGGCGTGATGGTTGTTGACGGGGGCGGACGGGTAAGCTTTAACGACGAAGAGTGGAAGGAGCAGGAGTCTCCCTTTGATCCCGGTGAAGCCGTCGTTGCTGAATACTTAAAATACCGGGGGATCGGCAAATTGGACACGGTAGTCGCGACGCACGGGGACGCTGACCACGTGGGCGGCCTGAAATATGTAGTGGAGCATGTGCCCACAGGTGAACTGTGGTATGGCAGAAGCGCCCAGTATGAGTCCGGGGAACGGGAGCTTTTGGGAGCGTTTGACGAGCATACAGATATTAGGCTCGTTGAAGGCGGAGAAAGTTATCAGATTGGAGAGACGTCCTTTTATGTCCTGCATCCTAAAGGTGAATGGGAAGACAAAAACGATCGTTCTGTTGTTTTGTATTTTGAGCTTGGCGGAAAGCGCTGGCTGTTGACCGGGGACGTCTCCGCCGAACAGGAAAAACAGATAGTGCAGAGTTATCCGGGGCTGCAGGTGGACGTTTTAAAAACGGGGCATCACGGCAGCAGAACATCCACGGACGGTGATTTTGTGGCAGCAATTCAGCCGGAGCATGCGGTTATATCAGCAGGCTACTGCAACCGCTTTGGCCATCCTCATCCGGAGCCTCTCGAAATACTGGAAGAAGCGGGAGTGAACGTATGGCGTACGGATCTTCAGGGAGCTGTCCAGTTCGTCACTTCTTCCGGGGAGAAGCCCGACATACTTACGGCAAGAGAGGAAATGCTTCCGGTGTGCAATTAAGTCAGGGTTTCTCGTAGGAATAAAAAAGAAAATAAGATAAAATAGAAGGAGAATACGTTCGGAAAGTGTGAGCAGATGGATTATATAACGATGGAAAAGCAGGTACAGCAGGAGGACGTACAGCCGTTCTACCTTTTGCAGGGTGAAGAAGGCTATATGATTCAGGACATTCAGCAGAAAATTATTGGAAAAGCATTGGCAGAAGAGGAGAGAGAATTCAATCTTTCTACATTCGACATGCGTGAGACACCGGTGGAAATTGCTGTAGAAGAAGCAGAAACCCTTCCTTTTTTCGGAGAGCGGCGGGTGATCGTGCTTAAAAACTGTTATTTTTTAACGGGAGCAAGAGAAAAAGAGAAGGTAGAGCATAACATCGAAGCGCTTGAAACATATGCCAGGCAGCCGAACCCGACCACCGTGTTAATACTGTCCGCGCCGTATGAAAAGCTTGACGCCCGGAAAAAGGTGGTTAAAGAAATTAAAAAGCAGGCTGTTGTACTCGAAGCGGCAGCCGCTGGCGAAGAGACGATGAAAAAATGGATGCAGCAGTTTAATCAGACCCATCAGCTCACTATGAGCCGTGAGGTCATGGACCATTTTATTGCCCTTGCAGGCAAAGACCTTCTGATGCTTGTCGAAGAGGCAAAAAAACTGCAGCTGTATACGGGCAGCGGGGAAGTCACGATGGAAACAGTGGATAAACTGGTGCCGCGCTCGCTGGAGGACAACGTGTTCGAACTGGTGGATGCCGTAGTTAAAGGCCAGGCAAAAACAATGCTCCGCATATATTACGACCTGCTTAAGCAGGGAGAAGAGCCAATCAAAATTCTGGCGCTGCTTGCCCGCCAGATCCGTATTATTTATCACGTGAAAAACCTCAAACAGCAGGGCTATTCGCGAAAACGTATGGCTGGTTCGATTAAAGTCCACCCTTATGCGGTACAGCTTGCTGAAAAGCCGGCAGCGGCATTTTCGCATTCGTATCTGCAGGAGGTCCTGAAGCTGCTCAGTACCACAGACTATCAGATGAAAGCCGGGAAAATGGACAAGCAGCTCGCCCTTGAGCTCTGTTTTATGAAGCTTGTCTCGGGCCAGAAAATTGGACAATAAAAAAACGACTTGGGCCCGAGTCGTTTTATCCTTATTGTGCTACTGCGCTTAGGCGCTTGTGCATTCTGGATTTAGCGCGGTTGGCCGCGTTTTTGTGAATCATGTTTTTGCTGGCTGCCTTGTCTACTTTCTTCATTGCGAGCGCGTAGGAATTTTTCGCAGCATCAACGTTGTTTGCATCGATGTTTTTGTCGAATTCTTTAATAGCCGAACGCATGGAAGAACGGAAAGCCTGCTGCTTCACGCGTTGATTTTCGTTAATAATCACGCGCTTTTTTGCGGATTTGATATTTGCCATGGTGGTCACCTCCTTTAGTTACCGGTCATTTCTTTTATCAGCACAAAAAGATTCTATCAAAAATCACGACTGAGCGCAAGATTCAGCACGAAAGAGTTAAATGGAGGAAATTTTCAGAATTAAAGCGAAGCGAACGCGAACATTGAAGGAAGAGAAGGGCATTGCTATAATAGACGTTAGTTTCTGCGAACGGAACGCACGGCAAAGTAGTAATAACAGGAGTGATCGAATCAATGAAAGAGCAGGAAAAAATTGAGCGCCAGAAGCGCATTCGTAACTTTTCGATCATCGCCCATATTGATCACGGGAAATCGACGCTTGCTGACCGGATTTTAGAATCGACCAGTGCGTTGACCCAGCGTGAAATGAAAGACCAGATGCTGGACGCGATGGATTTAGAAAGAGAACGCGGCATTACGATTAAACTTAATTCTGTACAGCTGAAATATACACATACAGACGGAGTGGAGTACATTTTTCACCTGATTGACACTCCGGGGCACGTCGACTTTTCCTATGAAGTGTCGCGGAGCCTGGCAGCCTGTGAGGGGGCCCTTCTGATTGTAGATGCCGCTCAGGGCATTGAAGCCCAGACGCTCGCCAATGTGTATCTTGCCCTCGATAACGATCTGGAAATTCTGCCTATTATTAATAAGGTGGATCTGCCGAGCGCAGAGCCTGAACGGGTGAAGCAGGAAGTAGAGGATGTTATTGGCCTGGACGCTTCGGAGGCAGTACTTGCCTCCGCCAAGGATGGGATAGGCACAGACGAAATTTTAAGGCAGATTGTTGAAAAGGTCCCGCCTCCGCAGGGCGATCCTTCAGCTCCGCTGCAGGGCATGATTTTCGACTCTGTATATGATACGTACCGCGGAGTTATCGCCTATATCCGGATTAAAGAAGGAACGGTCAAGCCGGGAGAGAAAATCCGGATGATGCAGACAGGTAAAGAATTCGAAGTATCGGACGTCGGCGTATTTAATCCGAAGCCGGTCTCCTGCGATGAACTGACAGTGGGGGACGTTGGATTTATAATTGCCGGTATTAAAAACGTCGGTGATTCGAGAGTCGGCGATACGATTACAAACGCCCATAATCCGGCCGCTGAGCCGCTGCCGGGTTACAAACGCATGAACCCGATGGTTTTCTGCGGCCTTTTCCCGACAGATGCAAGCAAGTATAACGCGCTCCGGGACGCACTTGAAAGGCTGGAGCTTAACGACAGCTCGCTGCAGTTTGAAGCAGAAACGTCCCAGGCACTCGGCTTCGGCTTCCGCTGCGGGTTCCTTGGCCTGCTTCATATGGAAATTATTCAGGAGCGCATTGAGCGCGAGTATAATATCGAGCTGATTACCACGGCACCGAGCGTTATTTATCACGTGCAGATGGTGGACGGGGAAATGAAGGAGATCGATAACCCTTCCAACATGCCGGATGCCCAGCAGGTGGAATGGGTGGAGGAGCCGTTCGTAAAAGCGACTGTCATGGTGCCAAATGATTACGTAGGCGCCGTTATGGAGCTGTGCCAGGCTAAGCGCGGCGAATTTAAAGATATGAAGTATATGGATGATACGCGTGTAAATATCGTCTATGACCTTCCGTTAACCGAAATTGT
This sequence comes from Marinococcus tarijensis, assembly GCF_054971385.1. Classification (NCBI taxonomy): domain Bacteria; kingdom Bacillati; phylum Bacillota; class Bacilli; order Caryophanales; family Bacillaceae; genus Marinococcus; species Marinococcus tarijensis. The sequence goes on from NZ_JBQOJA010000030.1 coordinate 19,438, forward strand.
GTACGACTTTTTCGACCAGCTGAAGTCACAGACAAAAGGATACGCTTCATTTGATTATGAATTTATAGGCTTTAAAGAAAGCAATCTCGTGAAGATGGATATTTTGTTAAACGAGGAAAGCGTGGATGCACTGTCCGTTATTGTCCACCGGGACGTGGCCTATGAACGCGGGAAAGCTATCGTGGAAAAATTAAAGGATTTAATTCCGCGCCAGCAGTTTGAAGTGCCGGTACAGGCGACAATTGGAAAAAGCGTAATCGCCCGTTCGACCATCAAAGCCATGAGGAAAAACGTTTTGTCCAAATGCTACGGCGGCGACATTACGCGTAAGCGTAAGCTGCTCGAAAAGCAGAAGGAAGGTAAAAAACGCATGAAAAGCGTTGGGAAAGTAGATGTCCCACAGGAAGCATTTATGTCTGTATTAAAGATGGATAAAGATTAAGCAAAGCGGGCTGCCTTCCGGGCGGCCTTTGCTTTTTCCATAAAGAAGGAGAGAAAAGCGTGGCAAAAGGATTGTACGTCCATATCCCTTTTTGCGAATACATTTGTTATTACTGTGATTTTAATAAATTTCTCATTAACAACCAGCCGGTCGATGAGTATTTAGAAGCACTGGACCGGGAACTCTCCTCCTACACGATGAACCAGCTGCAGACGGTTTATATCGGAGGGGGGACGCCGACGGCTCTTTCGGCTGTACAGGTGGAGAAGCTGATGCAGATCATGAATCGGCACGTTCCGGTGGCCCGGCTCAAGGAATATACGGTAGAGGTGAATCCGGGAGATGTAGGTGAGGAGAAGCTGTCGCTGCTGAAGACAGGCGGGGTGGACCGGCTGAGTATTGGTGTTCAGACGTTTCATGATTCCCAGTTAAGCAGTATCGGCCGGGGGCATTCCGCGGACGAAGCGAAAGAAACAGTCCAGGCCGCCAGACAGGCCGGCTTTGATAACATCTCAATTGATTTAATGTTTGGGCTGCCGGGCCAGACGATGAAGGACTGGGAAGAAACGCTTGATGAAGCAATGGCACTTGCTCCTCCGCACGTGTCGGCTTATTCATTGAAGATCGAAAAGCAGACCCGGTTTTATAATTGGTGGCGTGAAGGAAAAATCGCTCCGCTGCCGGAGGAAGAGGAGGCGGATATGTATGAGCTGCTTGTGGATCGTCTCGAAAGCCACGGGCTTGATGCTTATGAGATCAGCAACTTTGCACGTGCCGGGTACAGCAGCCGTCACAACCGGATATACTGGCAGAATGAAGAATATATTGGTGCCGGTGCCGGCGCTCACGGCTACACCGACGGCGTGCGGTATGCCAACATTAAACCGTTGAACCACTATATCCAGGCAGTTCAGGAAAAAGGCAGCCCGGTACAAACAACGCATCTGGTAACGAGAAAAGAACAGATCGAAGAGGAAATGTTTCTCGGGCTTCGGTTATATGAAGGTGTATCTACAGAGCGTTTTTATCAGAAATACGGCTGTACTGTGGAAGACATATATCCGGAAAGCATTCAGGAAGCGAAGCGGAGGGAGTGGCTTACAGAAGCAGACGGCCGTTTGTTTTTAACAGAGGAAGGAAAGCTGCTCGGCAATGAAGTGTTTGCTTTATTTTTATTGGACGATGAGCCTGAAAATAATTGACAAAGCAAAAATCCTTTGATAGCTTATAAAATAGATTTAGCACTCGGATAAAACGAGTGCTAACAGAGGAGAATGTGTAATGCTTACCGATCGACAATTACTCATTTTGCAATCGATCATCGAAGATTATATTCAATCGGCCGAACCTGTAGGTTCAAGAAGCATCTCCAAAAAAAACAGCATTACGTTCAGTCCGGCCACCATCCGTAACGATATGGCGGATTTGGAGGAGCTCGGTTTTTTGGAAAAAACCCACAGCTCGTCCGGACGCATTCCTTCCCAAAAAGCTTACCGGCTGTATGTGGACAGCCTGCTGCTGCCGTACCGTTTCAGTGAACCTGAGATGAATAACATTCAATCGCTTTTTGCCGGTAAAATACTTGAAGCTGAAGAAGCAGTAAAGGAAACAGCCGGCATTTTGTCTGAGTTGACGAGCTATGCTTCTATTGTGCTTGGCCCGGAAATGTTTGAATCAAGACTCAGGCAGATTCAGATTGTCCCTATTGGAAAAGAAGCAGCTGTTGCTGTCATCGTGACAGATACAGGGTATGTGGAAAACCATACGGTAGCTCTACCTCCAACGCTTGAAGCAGGGGAGCTCGAACAAATTACGAACATTTTAAATGAGCGGCTGCGGGGGATTCCGCTTTATCAGCTGCAGCGGGCGCTGTTTTCTGAAGTGAGAGACGTTTTAAAGAGGTACGTGCTCAACTACGAAGCAGCTCTTTCGTTTACGGAGGAGGCTCTCCGGAAATCGCGGCATGAAAAGATCTTTTACGGAGGCAAAACCAACCTGCTCAACCAGCCGGAATTCAAGGACGTAGACCGCGTTCGGGCGCTGCTCGAATTAATGGAGGAAGAGCATCTGATTCACGAGCTCCTAAAACCAACCATTAACGGCATGACGATTAGAATTGGCCAGGAAAACACCAATGAAGCGTTTGAGCACTGCAGCATCATTTCTGCCACGTATTCCCTGGCTGGGAAGCCGGTGGGAACCATTGGCATTGTAGGACCGACGAGAATGGAATACCAAAAAGTCATCAGCCTGGTTAATCATCTTTCTTACGGCCTTTCAAATGTGTTGGATGACTTGTACCGGAGAGACTCTTAATGATAGTATTTGTTATTGGTTGATGAACTCAATAAAGAGTCGGATATAGTATGGCTTTGAATGATAGCAACAGCATTTATGGAGGTGGCGCAGGTGAGCGAAAAGAACAAACAGCAGGAAGAGGAAAAAAAGGATCAGGAAGCACCAAATGAAGAAGAAGTAACCGAAGAAGACGTCGAAATCCTCGAGCCGGAAGATGTTGAAGAGGATAAACTTGAAGAGGAATCCGGCTCGCGTGAAGCAGAACTCGAAAAAGAAATAAACGAATGGAAAGACCGTGCTCTTCGTGCTCAGGCAGATTTAGAGAATGTGCGCCGCAGAGCAAAAGCGGAAAAAGAGGAAGACGCCAAATACCGGGTCCAGCCTCTGGCAGAGGAGCTTCTGCCGGTAATGGACAATTTTGAAAGAGCGATGCAGACCAAGCCGGATAACGAAAGTGCCCAGTCGTTTATTGATGGCATGGCCATGGTCTATAATCAATTCAGATCTGCACTCGAACAGCAGGGTGTGGAAGAAATCCCGGCACAGGGCGAATATTTTGACCCAACCATTCACCAGGCTGTCATGCAGGCTGATGAAGAAGGGTTTGAGTCCAATCAGATTGTGGAAGAAATGCAGAAGGGATACAGACTGAAAGATCGTGTGCTGCGCCCTTCAATGGTAAAAGTGAACAACTAATAATTCAGATATAGAGTACTGTATAGGAGGAAGAAAAATGAGTAGAACAATTGGCATTGACTTAGGTACAACAAACTCTTGTGTAGCCGTTATGGAAGGCGGGGAAGCGCAGGTTATTCCGAACCCGGAGGGTAACCGCACAACTCCTTCCGTTGTAGCATTCAAGGACGGGGAGCGTCAGGTCGGGGAAGTGGCTAAGCGCCAGTCCATTACAAACCCTAACACCATCAGCTCCATCAAGCGTCATATGGGAACAGACTATAAGGTGGAAATCGAAGGCAAAGAATACAATCCGCAGGAAGTTTCCGCAATTATTCTTCAAAAATTAAAGTCGGACGCTGAAAGCTATCTTGGCGAGACTGTTACAAACGCAGTTATCACAGTACCTGCATACTTTAACGACTCCCAGCGTCAGGCAACAAAAGACGCCGGCCGTGTTGCAGGTCTTGAAGTAGACCGTATTGTAAACGAGCCGACAGCTGCGGCACTTGCCTACGGCCTCGAAAAAGAAGAGGACCAGACGATCCTCGTATTTGACCTCGGCGGCGGTACATTTGACGTATCTATTCTTGAGCTTGGCGAAGGCTTTTTCGAAGTTCGTTCCACATCCGGCGACAATAAGCTTGGCGGTGACGACTTTGACCAGGTGATTATCGATCATTTAGTGGATGAGTTCCGCAAAGAAAACGGCATTGACCTTTCCCAGGATAAAATGGCTGTGCAGCGCTTGAAGGATGCGGCAGAAAAAGCGAAAAAGGACCTGTCCGGTGTTACGCAGACACAGATTTCCCTGCCGTTTATCACAGCAGATCAGAGCGGACCGAAGCACCTTGAGCTTACACTGACACGTGCGAAGTTTGATGAGCTTTCCTCGAAGCTGGTTGAGCGCACAATGGGGCCTACAAGACAGGCAATGAAAGACGCCGGCCTCAGCGCCTCCGAAGTGGATAAAGTCATCCTCGTTGGTGGTTCCACACGTATTCCTGCTGTACAGGAAGGCATTAAAAACTTAACCGGCAAAGAACCACACAAAGGTGTTAACCCGGACGAAGTGGTAGCCGTAGGTGCTGCTGTTCAGGCAGGCGTACTAACCGGTGATGTAAAAGACGTTGTACTGCTCGACGTTACACCACTTTCCCTTGGTATCGAAACGATGGGCGGAGTAACAACTAAATTAATCGACCGGAATACTACAATTCCGACAAGCAAATCCCAGACATTCTCAACAGCAGCTGACAATCAGCCTTCTGTAGATATTCATGTGCTGCAGGGCGAGCGTGAAATGGCGGCAGACAATAAAACGCTTGGCCGTTTTCAGCTGACCGATATCCCACCAGCTCCGCGTGGCGTACCTCAAATCGAAGTCACCTTCGATATTGATGCCAATGGTATTGTGAACGTACGTGCGAAGGATCTTGGCACAAACAAAGAGCAGTCTATTACCATCACTTCTTCCTCCGGTCTTTCCGAAGAAGAAATTGAACAAATGGTAAAAGATGCTGAAGAAAATGCAGAAGAAGACAAAAAGCGTAAAGAAGAAGTAGAAGTGCGCAACGAAGCGGATCAGCTCGTCTTCACGACAGAAAAAACGCTGAGCGACCTCGGCGAAAACGTAACAGAAGAAGAAAAACAGCAGGCTGAGGACGCAAAAGAAAAAGTGAAAACAGCACTTGAAGGCGAAGATATTGAAGCTATCCGTACGGCTAAGGACGAGCTTCAGGAAATCGTTCAGCAGCTGACAACAAAGATGTATGAACAAGCAGCGCAGCAGGCTCAGCAGGAGCAGGGCGAAGCTGGCGGCGAAAGCAGTGACGATACTGTAGACGCTGATTATGAAGATGTTAAAGATGACAATGATAACAGTGATAACAACAAAAACAGCTAACGATCTGTAGCGCTGATGAATGGGGCTGTCCCGAATAGTGGTCACTTGACTGCTTCTATTCAAGGGGATGGCCCCTTCTTTCTGTAATGAATATGTTTTTCAGATTGAAGCGTCTTCTTGTAGAATGATAAGATAACACGTATGGACAAGAGCGAGGAGTGAAGATGAACGATGAGTAAACGCGATTATTACGACGTGCTTGGTGTCAGCAAGGACGCAGACGAGCAGGAAATAAAAAAAGCATATAGAAAACTGGCGCGCCAGTATCACCCGGACGTCAACAAGGAAGACGACGCCGAAGAAAAATTTATTGAAATTAAAGATGCCTACGATACATTAAGCGATCCCCAGAAGCGCTCGAATTACGATCGTTTCGGCCATGAAGATCCGAACCAGGGCTTTGGTGGCGGTGGAGCCGGAGCTGGTGGCTTTGGCGGCGGCTTTGGCGATATTTTCGATATGTTTTTCGGCGGCGGTGCTTCAAGAGATCCAAACGCACCGAGACAGGGGGCGGATCTGCAGTATACGATGACGCTCACCTTTAAGGAAGCAGCCTTCGGTAAAGATACAGAGATCGAAATTCCAAAAGAAGAAAATTGTGAAACGTGCGGCGGCGACGGCGCAAAGCCGGGCACAGAAAAAAGGACGTGCCGCCAGTGCGGCGGGCAGGGCCAGATGAACGTAGAACAGAATACACCGTTTGGCCGCGTCGTGAACCGGCGTGTGTGTGACCGTTGTAGCGGATCGGGTGTCGAAGTGGAAGAAAAATGTCCTACATGTAACGGGAACGGACGTATCCGCCGGAACAAAAAAATCAATATTCATATTCCGGAGGGCGTCGACCACGGCCAGCAGATCCGCGTAAGCGGTCAGGGCGAACCGGGCGCAAACGGTGGACCACCGGGCGACCTGTTTGTCGTTTTCAACGTACAGCCGCATGAATTCTTTGAACGTGACGGAGATGACGTTTATTGCGAAATGCCGCTGACATTTGTCCAGGTAACGCTTGGCGATGAAATCGAAGTACCGACACTGCGCGGTAAAGTTAAATTGAAAATACCGGCTGGCACTCAATCCGGCACAAAATTCCGTCTCCGGAATAAAGGTATTAATAACGTACACGGACGCGGCCAGGGCGATCAGCATGTAAAAGTCCAGGTAGTGACTCCGAAGAAATTGACGGACCGCCAGAAAGAACTGCTGCGGGAATTCGCAGAAATCAGCGGCGATGAAGAAACCGATGAGCAGCACGGAAACTTCTTTGACCGTGTAAAACGGGCGTTTCGCGGAGAGTAAAAAGAGAGGAGCAGGTATATGAACTGGATTGAAATTTCTGTCCACACTACCCAGGAGGCAATTGACCCTGTGTCGTTTGTGCTTCAGGAAGCAGGAGCGAGCGGGGTTGTGATTGAAGATTCAGCCGACCTGGAGCGGGAATGGGAAGAGGCAGAAGACGAATGGTTTATGCTTTCTGAAGATAATTATCCGGATGAAGGCACACTTGTAAAAGCCTATCTTCCGATGACAAGCTACGTCACCGATACTGTGGAGGAAATTAAGCAATCCATTAATGAACTGCTCCTTTACGATATTGATTTAGGACGAAACCAGGTAGTGCTCAAAGAAATCGCCGAGGAGGACTGGGCAGAGGCATGGAAAAAGTATTACAAGCCTGTTCAGATCACGAATAAAGTGACAATTGTGCCTTCCTGGGAAGAGTATGAAAAAAAGAGCGGGGAAAAAATCATTACGCTGGATCCGGGCATGGCGTTTGGCACCGGCACGCACCCGACAACCGTGCTCAGCATGCAGGCGCTTGAAGAGTACACACGTCCGGGTAATGCAGTGTTGGATGTCGGCACCGGGTCCGGCGTGCTCGCTATAGGCGCATGTCTGTTCGAAGCAGGAGAAATTCTTGCGCTCGATCTTGATGAAGTAGCCGTCAGAAGTGCTGAAGAAAATATCAGCCGAAACGGAATGGCAGAAAAAATTACCGTGGCCCAATCGGATCTGTTGGAATACCAGTCGATGCAGGCAGATGTCATCGTGGCTAATATTTTGGCACCTATTATTATCCGCCTTGCAAAGGATGCGTTTAGTTCTCTTCAGCCGGATGGTGTGTTTATTACTTCAGGCATCATTGAAAGCAAACGTACGGATGTCGAACAGGCTCTGACGGAAGCGGGCTTTGTTATTGAAGATGTGCGTGCAGTCGAAGACTGGCTGTGCATTATTGCCCGCCGGCCGCAGGCACTGTAAAGGAGAGGAATATGCAGCATTATTTTGTGGATCCCTCCTCCATACAGCATGAATATATACAAATCACGGGTAATGATGCAAAGCACATTGCCCGTGTTATGCGTATGGGCCCGGGAGAAAAAATTGTATGTAAAGACAATCAGGGACATGCCTTTGTGACTGAAATTGAAAGCGTGGAAGAAAAAAGCGTCCATGTAAAAATAATCAGCGAATGGACAGGAGGAGCAGAACTTCCTGTAAATATCATCGCCGCCCAGGCTCTGATTAAAGGTGAAAAAATGGACACTGTCGTGCAAAAAGCAACAGAACTGGGAGCCTCGGCGATTTATTTTTATGAAGGGGAGCATTCTGTGGTAAAATGGGATGCGAATAAACGGCAAAAGAAAATTGATCGTTTAAACCGAATTGCTAAAGAAGCAGCAGAGCAGTCAGAGCGGATGTATATACCGGAAATTGTTTATTTTTCCTCAGCGCGTAAGGTGATAGAAAACACGGCTTCTGTCGGGAGCCGGATCGTTTTATCAGAAGCAGAAGCGAGAGCAGAGCTGCCCGCAAAGCTCCCTGACGTGTTTGCCGGGCATCCGGAAACGCTGCTTGCATTTATCGGACCGGAGGGCGGATTTTCCCGTAGCGAGCTTGCCCTGTTTGAGGAAGAGCGCATTCCTGCGACGTCCCTGGGGAAGAGAATTGTCCGAAGCGAAACCGCTTCTTTGCTGCTGCTTGGAGCAGTGACATATTATTATGAAATTCAGGAGGGGAACATACAATGAGATCAGTGGCGTTTCATACTCTTGGCTGTAAAGTAAACCATTACGAAACGGAAGCCATATGGCAGCTGTTTAAAAACGACGGCTATGAAAAAAAGGAATTTGATCAGACCGCGGATGTCTATGTTATCAACACCTGTACGGTAACAAACACCGGAGATAAAAAAAGCCGCCAGGTAATCCGGCGCGCAGTACGTAAAAATCCGGATGCCATTATATGCGTCACCGGGTGTTATGCCCAGACGTCTCCGGGAGAGATCATGGATATCCCCGGCGTCGATATTGTCGTCGGCACGCAGGACCGCAAAAAAATGCTCGACTATATTGAAGAGTATACGGTGTCCCGGGAGCCGATCAACGGTGTAAGCAATATTATGAAAAACCGTGTGTACGAAGAACTCGATGTACCGGAGTTTACCGATCGTACGAGAGCATCGCTGAAGATTCAGGAAGGGTGCAATAACTTCTGTACCTTCTGTATCATCCCGTGGGCCCGCGGTCTGCTCCGTTCGAGAAATCCGGAAGAGGTTATGCACCAGGCCGAACAGCTGGTTAACAAAGGCTACAAAGAACTGGTACTGACAGGCATTCATACAGGCGGCTACGGTGAAGACCTGAAGGACTACAATCTCGCAGGACTGCTCCGGGACCTTGAAACCATCGATGGATTAAAACGGATCCGTATTTCCTCCATAGAAGCAAGTCAGATCACCGATGAAGTGATTGATGTGCTCCGCAGGTCAAACAAAGTAGTAAATCATCTGCATGTGCCGCTTCAGGCTGGCTCAAACACCGTGCTTAAAAGAATGAGAAGAAAATACAGCGTGGAATTTTATGCGGACCGTCTCGAAAAACTGCGCGAAGCGCTTCCGGAATGCGCCATCACCACAGATGTGATTGTAGGCTTCCCGGGTGAAACGAAAGAAGAATTTCAGCAGACGTACGACTTTATCCGGGACCAGCGTTTCTCAGAGCTGCACGTATTCCCGTATTCGAAAAGAACCGGCACCCCAGCTGCTAAAATGAGCGATCAGGTGGAGGATGAAGAAAAAAATGACCGGGTGCACCGTCTGATTGAGCTGTCCAATCAACTGGCAAAAGAGTATGCTTCGCGTTTTGAAAATGAAGTCGTGGAAGTAATTCCGGAAGAAGAAGATAAAGAAAAACCAGGATACTTTGTCGGCTATTCGACGAATTATATAAAGGTGCGTTTCCCTGCGAATCCGGAATGGCGTGGTGAAATTGTGCGCGTGAAAATTACGAATGCGGGCTATCCATTGAATGAAGGGGAATTTGTACGCGTGCTTGACCATGACACAGCAACGCTTGTATAACTATAACAGCTAAACTGGAGGAGAAAGTATGGCAGATCTCGCGCAATATATTGATCACACACTGCTGAAGCCGGAAACCACATTTGAAGATATAAAACGCCTCACAGCGGAAGCCAAAGACAATCATTTCAAATCTGTATGCATTAACCCGGCAATGGTGCCTTTCGCAGCTGAAGAGCTGGAAGGCTCCGATGTGCTTGTCTGTACAGTGATTGGTTTTCCACTCGGTGCCACGAATCCGGAAACAAAAGCATTTGAAGTGAAAAATGCCATCGCCAACGGAGCGAAGGAAGTTGATATGGTTATCAATATCGGCGCCTTAAAAAGCGGAGAAGACGATCTGGTCCGTGCGGACATTGAAGCGGTCGTCCAGGCTGCAAATCAGGAGGCGCTGGTGAAGGTGATAATAGAGACAGCGCTGTTAACTGATGAAGAGAAGAAGACCGCCTGCAGTCTTGCAGTTGAAGCTGGGGCGGATTTTGTAAAAACATCCACCGGGTTTAACGGAGGAGGAGCAACGATCGAAGATGTGCGGCTGATGAAAGAGGCGGTGGGTGACCGTGCCGGCGTAAAAGCGAGCGGCGGGGTCAAGGACCGTCAGACTGCTCTTGCATTAATTGAAGCCGGAGCGTCCAGGCTCGGTGCAAGCTCTGGTGTGAAAATACTGCAGGGTGAAACCTCAAGCGAAAACTACTAACAATCTCTGCCTGCCAGCTCGTTGATTTTTTGGCACAGATGCTTTATACTATTTACCAAATGGCTAGTATTTGAGTAATAGTCTTTATTCATATATTAGTTAGATTGGTTGTTCGGAGGGAGGGAATCACATGGCAGAGACAAGAAAGAAAAAGAATGAAGATATTGATGCCGCTCTTCGCCGTTTTAAGCGTAGCCTTTCCAAAGAAGGAACAATGGCTGAAGTGAAAAAACGCAAACACTACGAAAAACCTAGTGTTCGTCGTAAGAAGAAAAGCGAAGAAGCTAGAAAACGTAAGTTTTAAGTAAAGAAGGTGCTGCATCCTTGGAACTCATGGACCGTTTAAGCAGTGACATGAAGTCAGCAATGAAAAACAAGGAAAAACAGCGTTTAAATGTCATCAGAGGCCTGCGGGCATCGATGCAGAATGAAGCTATCAAGCTCAATAAAGAGCTTGATGAAAGCGAAGCAACAGCGGTTTTAAACCGTGAAATGAAACAAAGAAAAGATTCCCTCCATGAGTTTGAAAACGCAGGACGGGAAGATCTGGCAGAACAGACCAGGTTTGAAATGGATGTCATATCTGAATATCTTCCTGCTCCTTTATCGAATGAAGAACTGGAATCAATTGTGAAAGAAACTATTCAGGAGGAGAATGCCTCTTCGATGAAAGATATGGGAACGGTGATGTCTGCGGTGATGCCTAAAATCAGCGGAAAAGCAGACGGTTCCCAGGTAAATCAATTAGTGAAAATGCATTTATCTTCTTGATAATAAGAAAGCTAGAGATCGAATCAGGGTTTAGTTCCGGTTCGGTCTCTTTTTTTAAAACATAAGCCAGTCTTCCTGCCGAAATAAACGGGAAAAAATTGAAACGCTTTTATCTTTATCCTCGTACATAAGAGTATAGACATATAACTAATGAACAGGAGGGGGGATAGAGGTGGAGCAGAGAAAAAGCAGATGGTTGTCCGTTCTTCTTGCCATACTTTTTATGACAGCCGCCTGGCTTCCGGCATCTGTACAGGGGGCCGGTGAAGATCAGACCGTATATATTATCCCGGTTGAACAGACCGTTGAGCAGGGAATGGCTGCATTTTTGGAACGATCGGTGGAAGAAGCGGAAGAAGCTGATGCCGACAGGATTATTTTTGAACTGGACACGCCCGGAGGCGCGGTGGATGCCGCAGGTGAGATTGCTTCAATTATCAATGGCACATCTATTCCAACTACCGCATATGTAACGGACCAGGCTATGTCAGCAGGAGCGTTTCTGGCTTTGAGCGCTGACGAAATTGCCATGGCGCCTGAAACAGAAATGGGAGCAGCCCAGGTTATTGACGGCTCGGGCAATGCAGCATCTGACAAGGCTCAGTCAGCCTGGGTGTCTAATATGGTCAATGCAGCTGAATCCAATGACAGAGATCCAGTGTATGCAGAAGCAATGGCTGACCCTGGAGTTGAACTTCCGGATTATCGTGCCGGAGAAGGTGAACTGTTAACGCTTACGGCGTCGGAGGCAGCTTCTAATGAAGTAGGCTATGCAGAATACATTGCCGACAGCAGAGATGATCTTCTCAGTCAGATGAACCTGGGCGATGCTGCAGTGGAAGAAGCAGATATCAGCGCAGCTGAGCAGATCGCAAGATGGGTGACCAGTCCCTATGTGATTCCTATTTTACTCAGCGTTGGCATGATCGGCCTAATACTTGAAGTATTTTCACCGGGGTTTGGTATTTTCGGGGGCATCGGTCTCGCATCATTAGGACTATTCTTTTTCGGTCACATGATTGCCGGGTTTGCCGGCTTCGAAGGGCTGCTGCTGTTTGGCGTCGGCTTAATATTACTGCTGATAGAATTCTTTGTTCCTGGTTTTGGAATTTTTGGTATATTAGGTATAGGGGCAGTTGTCGGCAGCCTGTTTATGTCGTCGTTTTCTGTTTCCGTTATGGCAATCTCCGTCGTTCTGGCAGCGGTAGCCGCCATCATTGCAGCAGTAGTTATGGTGGTCGGATTCGGAAAACGGGGACCAATGAAAAAGCTGGTGCTTCAGGATACGTTTTCTTCGAAGGAAGGATATGTGTCAAATGAAGGAAGAACGGACTTACTGGGCAGAGAAGGAACGGCATTGACTCCGCTGCATCCAACCGGTGCAGTAGATATTGACGGGGAAAAAATCGATGTCGTTTCAGACGGCCGCTATCTCGACCGCGGAGACGCTGTGCAGGTAGTACGTGTAGAAGGCACGCGTGTTGTAGTAAAGCCATACTCTAACAAAGAAAGAAGGGAATCATGACATGGGAATTGATATAGGTCTCGTTATTGTATTAGCTATTATTTTAATAGCGCTCGTCATTTTATTCACTTTTGTACCAGTTGCGCTTTGGATTTCGGCGCTTGCTGCAGGGGTGAAAGTAGGTATTTTCCAGCTGGTCGGTATGCGGCTCCGGAGGGTTATTCCGTCCAGAGTAGTAAACCCGATGATCAAAGCAGAAAAAGCTGGTCTTGATATTGAACTGAACAAGCTTGAAGGCCACTATTTGGCTGGCGGTAACGTGGACCGGGTGGTCAATGCACTAATCGCCGCCCAGCGTGCAAATATTGAACTTACATTTGAACGTTGTGCCGCTATCGACCTTGCCGGCCGTGATGTATTGGAAGCCGTACAGATGAGTGTTAACCCGAAAGTTATTGAAACACCATTTATTGCCGGTGTCGCAATGGACGGTATTGAAGTGAAAGCAAAAGCAAGAATCACCGTCCGGGCAAACATAGACCGCCTGGTCGGGGGTGCCGGTGAAGATACCGTTATCGCCCGTGTTGGTGAAGGCATTGTTTCGACGATCGGTTCTTCGCAGAATCATAAAAAAGTATTGGAAAACCCGGACAGCATCTCACAGACGGTTCTTTCCAAAGGGCTGGATTCAGGTACGGCTTTTGAGATTTTATCCATTGATATAGCCGATATTGACATTGGCAAAAACATTGGTGCAGAACTGCAGACAGACCAGGCGGAAGCAGATAAAAACATCGCCCAGGCGAAAGCCGAAGAACGTCGCGCCATGGCTGTTGCTCAGGAGCAGGAAATGAAAGCACGCGTAGAAGAAATGCGTGCGAAAGTTACCGAGTCCGAAGCAGAAGTGCCAATGGCAATGGCAGAAGCCCTGCGTTCCGGAAACCTTGGCGTCATGGATTATATGAATATCCAGAACGTAATGTCTGATACGGATATGCGTGAATCGATCAGTAAATCCGGTAAAGACGACGACCAAAACGGTCCATATGACCGCCCGCACACCGATAAATAAGGGACTTTGTCCGTAGAAGAAGGTGAATGAAGCGATGGAGCAGCTGTTTGAACTAGTGTTTAACAACCTGTGGATTTTACTGCTGCTCTTCGGCGGTTTGATTACGTTTCTGGGCCGGGGAGACAGCAGCCAGCAGCAGGACAGCGGTGACGGCGATTCGAGGCGGCGCGGGGCTTTCGGAAAACTCGAAGACATATTCGAAGAGTTTGAAAATGCCCGCAAAGAAAATACGCCGAACCGGCCTCAGAATGATCCTTCCGGAAGTCCCGGCAATCATCCAACGCGCCGGGTGCCGGAAGCTGAGGCAGAGCTGTACAAAGAAGAAACAGATAATCCCCAGAATAAAAGCAGTGCTTTAAAAGAGTATGAAAAACGCCGCGAGGAGCTTCAGCAGCAAAAGAAAAATGCAAGCCAGCGCCTTGAGCGTGCTTCGCGCCAGTCTGCTGAACGCGGAGGCGTTATGTCAGACGGGGAAATCGGTGGCACGCGGAGAAATCCACGGTCGATAAATAAAAAAGAAGCGGCAAATGGACTCGTGTGGGCAGAGGTTCTCAGCCCGCCGGTCACAAGGCGCAGCGGTTATCCTTACCAGCGGCAGTCAACAATGTCACGTGAAAAAGTGACGCCGCACCGTTCTGCTAGAAAAAGCAGTAATGAGTGAACCTGATCTTCGGATCAGGTTCTTTTTTTCGGCTCTATAATATTTGTTGGGGTACAGACACAAAAAAACACGCAGACTCCCATATCCGTTATACTTGCGTCGACAAA
>NZ_JBQOJA010000031.1:0-33256 GCF_054971385.1 Marinococcus tarijensis
GTCGGTAACTTCATTCTACTAGAAAAGGACTTCCTTTTTTGGTGATCGATCGTTTACACAAACTATTTTATGCTCTCATTTTCATATGCTGGTATGATTTTAAAAGAAATAATATAAATAAATAATTTCAACTAGTAAAGACTCCATTGTCACTTTTGCTCTCCCCCTTTCCGTCTTTTTACACTTTTTGATACATATACGAATCATGGCCAAACCCATGGTTTTTTCCTATCAAAACACCTAGAAAACGATTTTGATATGTGCCATAATGAACATATAGGTTATGAGTTGATTTTTCGCCCTTATTTCCTTTTTCATCCATTTAAAAAAGGAGTATATCGATATGGAATATCGGAATTATGGATACATCCGCGTGAGCAGTAAAGATCAAAATGAAAGTCGGCAATTAGCTTCGATGCGAGAAGCTGGCATTGTTGAACGAGACATCTTTGTCGACCGAGCCAGCGGCAAAAATTTTCAGCGGGACCAGTACCAACTGTTAAAGCGCATTCTGCGGAAGGGGGACGTGCTGTACATTCATTCGCTGGATCGATTCGGTCGTAATAAGGAAGAGATTCTGCAGGAATGGAATGAAATTACCAAAACGATCCAGTGTGATATTGTGGTGCTGGATATGCCATTATTAAATACCAAAGAGCAGGACGATACGATGAAAACGTTCATTGTGGACCTGGTGCTGCAGATTCTCTCGTGGATGGCGGAAGAAGAACGGACGCGCATTCGGACTCGGCAGCGCGAAGGGATCAATGCCGCCCAGGGCCAAGGAGTCAAGTTTGGTCGCCCCGAAACGCCGATTACGGAAGCGTTTGAGGAAGCTTATCAAGAATGGAAAGCAGGGAAGATAAAGGCCGTAGATGCGATGCGGCGGTTAGAGCTGTCGAACAGTACGTTTTATCGATTGGTGAAAAGATATGAGCAAATTAAAAAATATTGAGACAAGTTTCAATTCTTAATAATAGTCATTGTTTATTATATTTTATTACGATACGTGAAATTTAAATAGAGGGAGAAGAAATAGAATGAAACCAAAAATACAAGACGTAGCCAATGTTGCAGGTGTCTCACCTACTACTGTGTCCAGGGTATTAAATAATCGAGGATATATAAGTCAACAAACAAAAGATAAGGTATTTAACGCCATGAAAAAAATCAATTATGTACCAAATGAATTGGCTCGATCATTGTATAATCAACGTACTAATCTAATAGGATTGATCGTTCCCTCTACTAGTGACCCTTTTTATGGAGAATTAGCTTCGCATATTGAAAATATATGCGCAGAGAAAGGGTTTAAAGTGCTTTTGTGCAACAGCTTTAACCAATCTCAAAAAGAACAAAAATATTGGGAAATGCTGCAAAAAAACCAAGTAGATGGGGTGATCGTTATTACTTATAATCGTGGCCTTGTTGACAATGAACTCATGTTACCAGCGGTCGCGATTGATCACTATCTTTCAGATAATGTTAGTGTAGTTAGCTCTGATAATTATGATGGAGGCAACAAAGCAACAAGACAGTTATTATATGAAGGTTGCAAAAATATTGTTCATATCAATGGACCTTCACATTTACAAACACCAGCTAATTTGAGAGCACAAGCTTATAAAGACACAATGAAAGAATTTAATCTTCAACCTTTTGTTTATGAAATTCCTGAAATTATTTCATTAGATGAAAGAACTCGTATCATTCATCTTATCTTTTCAGAACATCCTGAAGTAGATGGAATATTTGCTAGCGATGATTTACTTGCCATAAAAGTTATTCAAGAAGCCAATAAATTGGGATACAATGTTCCGGATGATCTCAAAATTATTGGATATGATGGTACAGATTTAATCCAATCGATATATTCTGAACTTACTACTATTGTTCAACCAATTTTTTTGATTGCAAAAACATCAGTCGATTTACTTCAAAGACAAATTATTGACCAAAGCGTCGATAAACAAGAAATTGTTCTACCTATCAAGGTGAAGGAAGGGGAAACTGGTTAAATCTATATCTAATTGGAATTATTAGATAGTCAACTTATTTTAATCATCAGAAAAAACTTCTATCACAGGACTGATCCTGCGATAGAAGTTTTATATTTATGATTATTTTATTTATTACCAGATCCTGAATTCCCCAGCCCCTGTAACAAATATTTTTGCGCTGCTATATATACAATAATTAACGGGATAGTTGAAATAGTTAGTACAGCCATAATTTGGTTCGTAAGTACGGGTTCCGTAGAATTAATATTTGTGATTGCAACTTGTAAAGGATGCTTTTCTGTATCTGTCAATATCATTAATGGCCAAATATAATCATTCCAACTTGCAATAAATGAGAGCGTTCCCACGGTAGCAATTGCTGGCTTGGACATTGGCATTACAATTTTCCAGAAAATTTTCCAATTCCCAGCTCCTTCAATTTTTGCAGCTTCTATTACGGAGTTTGGTACAGCTGTAAAGAAGTTTCGAAAAAGATAAATAAAAAATGCATTTGCTATCATAGGTAAAACTACTGCGATTCGCGTATCTACCAAACCTAAATTTTGAACGATTGTAAATTGCGTAATAATCATTGTTTCTGCTGGAATAATCAATAAAGCTAAAAGTAAACTAAATAGTAGATGCTTGCCTTTAAAGGTGAATTTCGAAAAAGCGTAACCAGCCATACCGTTTATAATAATAGAACCTGTTGTAACCACTGCAGCATACAAAATACTATTTAATAGGTAACGAACAATGTTAAATCTAGCAAACAGTTCTTGATAGGCATTAAGCCAATCTCCAGGGTGGAGCGAGGGTAATAAAGCTTTTAAACTATCTAAATCTTGGTAGATGTTGGCTTCTGGTTTTAATGACGAAGATATCATCCAAAAAAGAGGAAAAATAAAAAGCAAGGATAAAAAAATTAAAAATATATATTCAAATAAAATTTTTACATTTTTTCTTTTCATTTACTACATTTCCTCCTCGCTAAAGAATTTGCGCTGCACATAAGACACAATAGCTATAATAATAGCGAAAATGACAGTTATAGCACTTACATATCCAACTAGTCGATCTGTAAATCCAGTTTGGTAAATATAATAGAGAGGCGTCATCGTGGCATTCAACGGCCCTCCTTGAGTCATAATCATTGGTTGTATAAATAACTTAAAGGCAGCTATCAGTGTAGTGAATAGTATTAATGTAGAAGTCGGTTTTAATAAAGGTAATGTGATCTTGAAAAACGTCTGCCATTTCGTTGCTCCATCTATAATTGAAGCTTCATAAACATCAGAAGAAATATTTTGTAATCCAGCTAAAAATATTAACATTTGATAACCAGCCCCTTGCCACGCGGAAACAATAACAATAGTTACAAGGGCTTGATTGGGACTCGTTAAAAAGGGCTGAGGCTCAATGCCAACATATTGCAACATCGAGTTTATAAGTCCATCCGAAGGATTTAATAGATACAACCATAAAACGGAAATTACTACTAATGACATAACCACTGGGGAAAAGAAGGCGACTTTAATAAAAATATTGCCTTTACGTTTTTTATTTACCAACAAAGCAAGTCCTAGAGCTGTCCCTATTTGAATAGGGATAATTAAGAGCACGAAAAGGCTAATATTTCTCAAACTTGCTAATAACACAGGATCATTAAAAATTTGCTTAAAGTTATCTAGTCCAACAAATTGACGTTCACTAGGATTCAGCAAATAATAATCAGTAAACGCATAATAAAATGTAAAAATAAGAGGAAGAAATAAAAACGTGCCTAATAATACTAGCGCTGGTATTAAAAAATAATAAGGCTGTAGATTTACCGAAAGATTCTTCATTCTTTATCTCCTCTCCTAATAATTATATTTATCGTCTATCGATGGCTGTTTGCATCTGTTGAGCTTTTTCGTCCAATAATTGTTGCAAATTCTCTTCTTCATAGTATGTTAAACCGGTAATCGTTTGTTGAAAGGATCTAGATACTTGAGGGTAAGTAGGCACTACTGGTCGGGGTTGTCCAGAATTTTCATTCTGCTCGATTAGTACTTCCAGTGGCTGAGGTATTTTGCCTTTAACCACTTCAGTGGAAGAATATCTAGAAGGCAGAACACTATTACCAATGCTGACATCAGCAATCGCTTTTGTTGAGGTTAAATGTTGTATTAATGTGCTAGCCCCTTGTTCATTATCCGAGGTTTCTGCCATAGCGTACTGCCAACTTCCCGTAGGAGAAACTAATTCTTTCGTTCTTGGAGAAACGGGATAAGGCATAATGCCATAATCAATATCAGGATAACTAGATTCGAGCTGTTGGATGGTCCAAGAGCCACTCATGAGCATTGGATATTCCCCTGTTTGAAAAGCATTTTCCGTTGGGGATATGGTAGTGTAGTTTTTATCTAACATAGTTTGTAGAAATTTCATGGTTTCTAAAGACTCTTCGCTGTTAAAAGCACCTATAGCATTATTCTCATTGGAAAGAACGTTCCCATTGTTTGACCATAAAAAAGGTGTAAAAGCATACATTAACCATTCACTTTGGTCATTCAAGCCCATATCAATCGCGGGCTGACTGAACTCTTCTTTTAACATTTTACTTTTGGCCATAAATTCATCCCAAGTCCATGGATCTTGAATCGTAGCTATTTCATCCTCTTGAATTCCAGCTTCGGCAAACATTTCTTTATTATAATAAATACCAACACCAGATTCTGAATATCCAATAGCATAAAGTTTACCCTTATAAGTCCCTTGTTCAATAACACTTTGATAAAAATCGTCTTTTTGTTTGATGTACTTGCCGATAGGTGCAATGATGTCTGATTCGGCATACGCTGCCGTATTAGGTCCATCTAGTGTTAAAACGTCAGGCAAGGTATTTGTAGAAACAGCCGCGTTTACTTTATCTTCATAGCCCCCTCCCCCTCCACTACGAGGAATGAACTCAACAACTGCATTGTATTCTCCTTGATGTTTTTGATTGAACTGGTCTATAGTATTTTGAATTACTTGCCCTTCATCGGATTCTTCAGACATATGCACCCATATTTCAATATTTTCATCAGAACTTCCTGAATTGGATGTTTCATTATTACAACCAACTAAAACAGCACAAAATAGTAAACTACTAAACAGTGAGAATTTTTTCAAATGTTTTCCCTCCTTGTATGAAAACGATTTCTCAAAAGTGTAAATGAAGCAACCATTTATGTCAACGGGTTGACATAAATGGTTGCTTCATTTAATAATGTTTCTTAACTTCTTAATTTTTAAATTAATCAAAAAGGGTGATTAGAAAATGCGTTATCAAGAAAAATGGCGACCTGAATTACATTATTCCCCAGCTCGGAATTGGATGAATGATCCTAACGGTTTAGTCTATTTCGAGGGAGAATATCATTTGTTTTATCAATACAACCCGTACGGAAACGACCACGCCCATATGCATTGGGGGCATGCAGTCAGCCGGGATCTTACTCATTGGAAAGAACTACCTGTCGCGTTGGAGCCGGACGAACTCGGCACTATTTTTTCCGGAGGAGCTGTCGTCGATAAGGAGAACAGCAGTGGATTATTTCAACAGGACTCTGGAGGAATGGTAGCCATTTATACGCAGGATGGTGCTACTCAACAGCAAAGCATTGCATACAGCGAGGATCGCGGACGTACATGGCAAAAATACAAACATAACCCTGTGATGGAGAATCAAACCATCAAGGACTTTCGGGATCCCAAAGTATTTTGGCATGAAGAGACCCAAAAGTGGATCATGGCCTTGGCCTGCGGCGATCACATTCAATTCTATCATTCCCCCAATCTCATTGACTGGACGTACCAATCTTCCTTTGGCCAGGAGTATGGTTCTCACGTGGGCGTATGGGAATGCCCGGACCTTTTTCCTTTAACGGTGGAATCGACTGACGCCCAACAGTGGGTCCTTATCGTGAGCATCAACGATGGGGGGCCTAACGGCGGCTCTGCCGTTCAATATTTCACCGGCGATTTTGATGGGGTTCAATTTCACGCTAATGAAGCGCCAACAGACGCCATCAAATGGGCAGACGAAGGTACCGATTTTTATGCTGCTGTTTCATGGGAAAATACCACAGCCAGGTACTGGATCGGATGGATGAACAACTGGCAGTACGCGGGGAAAGTTCCCGTCTCTCCTTGGCGCAGTTCGATGAGTATGGTTCGTCGGCTCTCGCTTCAACAGGGGAACAACACATACGTATTAAAACAGACGCCTATTTTACCTAATGATTTATGGGACGAACAAAACCCCATGGCCGGGAGCCAGAGGCTGGTGCCAACCAATGATGTTACCGCTTTCGATATAAGTCCGCTCTCGGACATTCAACTGGTTGTAGGAGCAAAGAATAGCAGTACTGGTTGGGGAATGCATTTCATTAGTGACTTGGAAGAACGATTTACGGTGGAATTTGATGAATCCCAGCATACCTACACGGTGCACCGGAGAGAAGGCATGACCGACTTTTCCTCTCACTTCCCAGGCAAACATACCGGTTCTCTGCACCAATGGAAGGTGGAAAAGGTTCATTGCCTGCTTGACCATGCATCCATCGAATTGTTTATCAATGACGGCCTGAGTGTTTCGACGACCTTACTCTTTCCGAAGGGTACACTCTCCCGTCTGGAAGTCTTCTCCAAAGATCAAGCACTTGTGTTAGACAACGTAAATATTACCGACCGTGTATCCATATGGAACGATCAGCATACGTCGTTAAACTAACAGCAAGTATCGTTACGTTAAGGTAAAAGGGTCTATTCGTCTTTCCATCCCATCTAAAGGAGTATGCAACACATGAATACATTCCAAAACAGCAAGTATTGGTTTTCATCAGGGTATTTGTTTCTATTTTTCGTGACCTGGTCGATCTGGTGGTCCTTTTATGCGATATGGCTCAACAATTCCTTGGGCCTATCCGGTACTCAGGTTGGCAATATCTATTCGTTTAATTCGTTTTTTGCCCTTCTATTTATGATTGGCTATGGGCTGCTTCAGGACAAACTGGGAATCAAAAAAAACCTCGTTTGGTTCCAGAGTATATTGTTGGTCGGCATCGCTCCCTTTGTCATCTATGTCTATGAACCGTTACTATTATCATCGTTTTACCTGGGAGCTGTATTAGGGGCTATTTATCTAGGCGCTGGGTTTGTGGCAGGGGCCGGATTTTTAGAATCGTACACCGAAAAGTTGAGCCGGAAATACGATTTTGAGTTCGGAAAATCCCGTATGTGGGGGTCATTAGGCTATGCGGTCGCTGCGCTCGGAGCCGGAGCCCTGATGAGCATCAATCCTCACATCAATTTTTGGCTGGCTTCGGCGGCTGGAGTGTTATTTTTAGCATTGAATCTTTTCTTTAAGGTCGACATTTCGACCAAGGAACAAAAACAAACCACGAATATTTCAAAGAAAGACCTTCGATTCTTATTTACCAATAAAGTCTTTTGGTTCTTGTTAATTTATTTGTTTGGAACCGTTTGCATTTATACCGTGTACGATCAGCAGCTGTTTCCGGTGTACTTTGTGGAGCTATTTGCTAATCAAGACCAGGGAAACACCATTTACGGATTTTTAAATTCAGCCCAGGTCTTTGTCGAAGCCATATTTCTCTTTTTAGCTCCATTTATTGTTAACAAAATAGGGATCAAACGCTCCCTCGTCCTAGCTGGAAGTATTATGGCCTTCCGCATTCTTGGTTCGGCCACCGTTACCAGTGGCGTTGGGATTTCGTTCATGAAGATGCTCCATGCCGTCGAGCTTCCGTTGTTGCTGATCGCTGTGTTTAAGTATATTACCGCCAATTTCGACGTACGACTTTCCGCTACCGTGTATCTGGTCGGCTTTAAGGTCTCCAGCGAATTAGGCGTCATTCTATTTTCAGGGCTCGTGGGCTACGTCTATGATTTAACGAGCTATGAAACGACCTTCTATATTCTTGGGTCGGTGGTCACTGTCTTCGTCCTCTTCTCGTTCCTTACGCTTAATAATGATCATCAGGAACCTCAACGGATGGAGACATATGAAACTGCCCAGGATAAAGCATAGCCCATGTAAAAACTGGTTTTGACCCTCAAATTTTTGACGAACTTTTCACGGTTTCAAAGATAGAACAAAACAGAGATGTTTCTTATATTAGTTTAAGAAACATCTCTGTTTACTATCAATAACAAATAACCTTAACAATCAATCTTTGATAATGATATTGTGCCTTTAGCACTTAAGGGGTTTATGGATACCAATGACATAAAACCAAAGTTTGAAATTCGACCACTGTCTTGAACCAGTGGTCTTTTCTAAAGAAGAATAGATAATTCCTCACACTTAACATTTGTTTTTCGTAGTGCATTAGTAACCTTTTTTGCTAATTTATAATACTGCATCGTCTCTGAGTAATCTATCGAAGCCTTAGGTTGATCGGCTGCTTCGTCACGAATTTCCTTTAAATTATTAAGCGCTTCTAGAATGTTACTATCTATGTTCTTCGTATCTTGTAAAGACTTCGTATAATTAGAAAAGTCATTACTAATTTTACTCTCTGAATTAATAGCATATAATTCTTTTTCAACTTCTTGCCAAACCATCAAAATAGCCGTTCTCGAAGACTGTTGAGCTACAATGGCCACGGCTTCTTCCATGTTTGATATAGGACGTTCATTATTTATTTGCATTTGATATGCCTTGTTTGAGAAAGAAGGCTTTGCTATACGTAAAGAATGTTCAACTTTCCATAACTTTGGAGCAATATTGAGCTTTGCCCACCCCTTAAATTCAATAGAACTTAATCGTGATATAACTTCACTTAAAGGTTTTTTGAATATGAACATAAATATTACTATCACCAGTGGCCAGATAATAGTATCAATGATAGAAACTAAAAATTCTAATGTATTCATCTTCTCCCCTCGCTCTTTAAAAGAGAGAGCGTAAAATATTTTGTGTAAACGAGCGAGCACGAAAAAAGGAAGTCCTTTTCTAGTAGAATGAAGTTAGCCGACCACATTCACAGAAAAGAGGACTTCCCTATGAATAATTTTACTACAGATATTGCTCACGCTCTAGTCCAACATCAGGATGTTAACGAGATCTTCCGATCTCATCTGGAACAGGCCGTCAACCAGCTGCTTCAAACCGAATTAACGTCCTTTCTGGATTACGAAAAATACGATGCCTCCGGCATTGGTTCCGGCAATTCCCGCAACGGCACGTACGAACGCACGCTGAAAACCGAATTTGGAGAGCTGTCGCTGGCGATTCCTCGCGACCGGAACGGAGACTTTCACCAACAGACGGTCGCGCCGTATAAACGGACGAACGACACGCTGGAAGCGTTTGTGATGCATATGTACCACAAGGGCGTCACCACCTCGGAGATCGCCGATCTCCTGGAACGCATGTACGGCCATCATTATACGCCGCAAACCATTTCCAACATGACCCAGACGATGGAAGCAGAGGTGGATGCCTTTCGACGCCGGCCGCTGGCGAAACGCTATGCCTGTATCTATCTGGACGCCACGTTTATTGCGTTAAAACGGGACACGGTGGCTAAAGAAGCCGTGTATATCGCGGTCGGGATCCAGGAAGACGGCTCCAAAGAAGTCCTGGCGTACCTGCTGGCTCCGACCGAATCCTCGGGGAACTGGCAGGAACTTCTCGAGGATCTTCAGGGGCGAGGCCTCGAAGAGGTGCTTCTGGTTGTGTCCGATGGATTGGCAGGCATGACGGATGCGATCCATGCCGTGTATCCGGAAGCCCGCCACCAAACGTGCTGTGTGCATGTTTCCCGCACCCTTGCCCGCAAAGTCCGGGTGCAGGATCGTGCGGCGGTCTGTGCCGATTTCAAAACCGTGTACCGGGCCAACAGCCGGGAGGAAGCGTCCCAGGCCCTCGAGGCGTTTATCGCAGCTTGGTCCTCCCGGTATCCATCGATCCGCCGGGTGCTCGACGAGCACCCCACATTACTCACCTTTTATGATTTTCCTTCCGCCATCTGGCGGAGTCTGTATTCCACCAACCTCATCGAATCGTTCAACAAGCAGCTGAAAAAATACGTCAAACGCAAAGAACAGTTTCCGAATGAAGCGTCCATCGAACGGTTTTTGGTCAGCCGGTTCGACGCGTATAATCAAAAGTTCTCCACCCGCTGCCACCTGGGCTTCGCCCAAGCCCAACACCAATTGGAAGACATGTTTCAACCACAGGGGTAACTTTACGGCTGGAAAAGGACAGGAGCCGTTTACACAAAATTATTGACGGTCCCTTAAAAGATTATTACATATATTTGCTATCTATCGTTATAACAATTAATTCTTACAAATGAAATCTATTTTAATGTATGCAAAGACGGAGCATGAAGGTTTCGATACCATGCTCCGTCTCTTGTTACTTATAATGAAACCTTGTCATTGTTGTCTGTAGACGCCTCACCAAGAGAAAACGTAATGTGAAGCACCTGAGCAATTGCTAGGAGCGTGTCCACTCGAGGTATCGTGATTCCCGATTCAATACGTCCAATCGTAGATTTTGGTTTGCCAATCGCATCTGCCAACTCCTGTTGGGAAAGATCTTGACGTTGGCGTTCGGTTTTGATGGTCGCCGCGAGAGCTGCCTTCTGCTTTAACCGATCAATGTGCGCTTTCCCAACCGTTTCCTGATAATCATCGAATGCCTTACTCACTCCGACCACCTCCTTTGTTTTACACGTGTTTATTCAGAAAGATTTGCACCATAAGTGTCGTAACACTGTTCGGCTGAGAGAATGTCCGGCCGTCGAATCGCGCCGTTATACGTCTTATCAAAATGATGCAGCAGCAACACTTTGTGTTCTTCATGAATGACAAATAACAAACGGTGATTCCCCATTCTAGTCCCATCAATTCCCCAGCGGTAAAGTTCTTCTAGCTCGGGATATCGATACACTTGTTTAATCGATTGCGGTACGGCATCTCTACTCGTCTGATCTTTTTCCGACGGGTACGGGTTATATTCGAGAATCGCCCGCTGCCGGATATATTGGTCTGACGTTTTCCCCCAGACGCCATGGCGTCCTCGTTGTTGCCATTCCTGTGTCCGCGGCATCGAAAAGCCAATCTTCGAACACAGGGACATTTCCTAATGCTTGTACGCCATATGCCATCGTTGGTGCATCCATTCCTATGAGATTATCTATACCTCTATGATAGTACAAATGCCATCATAGAGGTATAAAGAATAGTCGACGCCAATAAAATCGGAACTCACTTCCGATAATATCCTTTAAGTTAATTTGTAAAAGTAAAATGATATAAATAATTTAAAATCAGAAAAAAGTTGAAAGGGTATTCATAAGATGTTACTATTTTTTTAGATTCTACTTAGATCTAAGTTAGATTTATAATAAGTTAAAAGGAGTAAGTGAATGCAAAATCTTTTAATCTCTTTCTATGGGGATGATTTCACAGGATCTACAGATGCCATGGAAGCCCTGCATCGATTTGGATTACGTACGATTTTATTCTTGGAGGTACCTAGCGAGGAACGGCTCCAAGAGTTTCAAGACGTTCAGTGTGTTGGCATAGCCGGCACAGCTAGAGCGAAAAAGAAAGAAGAAATAGAAAAAGAATTAAAGCCCGTTTGGCGATTATTTCAGAAATTGCATCCACAAATCGTTCACTACAAAATATGCTCTACTTTTGATTCTTCTTTGGAAATTGGAAGCATCGGTTTTGTAAGCGATTTAGCTAGAGAGTATTTTTCAGGAACTTTTCCGGTATTAGTTGCTACTCCGGATCTTGGGCGCTTCACCGTTTTTGGTGATCACTTTGCGAAATTTCAAGATAGTGTGTATCGATTGGACCGCCATCCAGTCATGTCTAAACATCCCGTTACGCCAATGCATGAAGCAAGTTTAGCCCGTCACCTGCAGCAACAAACAAATCAAACGATTGGAAATGTTACTGTTTTGGACATGGAATATGAGGAAGAAGCTTCTTTGTCTTCTCTACAGGAAGACGATATTACGATATTTGATGCTTTGGAAAACAAGCATATGCATTACTTTGCCAATTATCTATTAACCCAATCCGAACGTCCACAGTTTGTTATAGGCTCTTCGGGAGTAGAATTTGCCCTTGCCGAGCAGTGGCGGCATACAACAGAACTAGTAGCCTCGGAAGAACTCCAACCCCAGTCGACGGAGCAGATTTTAGTTATTTCTGGAAGCGTTTCAGCTGTGACGGAGCAACAGCTGGAAGAAGCAGAAGCTTCAGGTTTTCATATGATTCAGGTGCCACCGAAGTTATTTTTGGAAAATAATATACCAACCGATTTTCTGGATGACGTTTTGCATGTCTTAAACCAAAATTCTAAAGTCGTTCTTTATTCCGCCCGCGGTGTCAATGATATATCTATTCAACAAACAAAGGATGTACTGCTTAATAACGGGATAGCCTCAGACGACATCGGCATCCATATAGGAAAAAAATTAGGCGAATGGACAAAATATTTAATGGATAACAGTAATACGAATCGGCTTGTTGTTTCAGGAGGAGACACTTCCGGTTTTGTTACCTCTCAACTTAGCATTTATGGACTAGAGGTGTTAACCTCGATTGCTCCCGGAGCCCCGTTATGCCATGCTTATTCTGAGGATGAGCGTTTTAACGGCATCGAAGTGGCTCTTAAGAGCGGACAACTTGGTGGCCAGTACTTTTTTGAAAACGTCTTCCTCGCGGGAAAATGATAACCAAATCAATCACTAACCGGGGGAATGAATCATGCTTTTGAAAGATGTTGCTTATGAATCGATTAAAGAAAAAATTATTGATGAACAATATAAGCCAGGAGAAGTCCTTTCTGAACGAACGCTAATTAATGATCTTGGAATGAGCAAGACACCTATAAAAAGTGCGCTCACACGTCTTGAAGCTGAAGGGTTTTTAAGCGTTACTTCTAAACAAGGGATTCTTATCTACGACTTGTCTGCAGAAAAAATTAATAACATTTATAATTTGCGAATTGCTTTAGAGACTTTTAACTGTGAGCAAATCTACGATCGTATTAATGAAAAGCAGTTAGAACAACTGCAGAAAAATATTGAACGTACGAAAGAAGTCGTAAACAATCTAGATGTCAAAGCGTTTGCAAATCTCGATCATGAGTTTCATTTATTAATAAGTGAAATGGCTGACAATCAAGAAATCACACGGATATTGCTGAATTATCAAGACCATTTGCGTAGGATTACACTACGACATCTTAGGAAAGAACCAAAACGTGTGCAGAAGTTTTATGAAGACCATTTAAAGTTGTTTGACGCTCTTTCTCACTATAAGCAGGAGAGTGCAGATATTATGCGTGAACATCTTCAAGAGTCTAAATCTATGCTTTATAAATAATGGAGGAGATCAACAAAATGAAAGCTGTATTTGTCGAAGACGCTGAAAAAATAGAAATAAAAGACATTGAGAAACCAAAAATCAAAGAAAACGAAGTCCTAATCAAAGTCGCCGTCGCAGGAATTTGTGGTTCCGATATTCATACGTATAAAGGCCTTCATCCATTTAGGAAACCACCAGTGGTGATCGGACATGAGGTCAGTGGAGAGGTTGTTGAAATTGGTGAAAAAGTCACTCATGTCTCCGTCGGCGACCGAGTGACTGTTGAGCCTCAGCTAGGTACAGGCGAAAGTGAAGGGGAAATGACAGAAAATGTGAACTATTCCGATGAGCGCCTGGCTCCCGGTATGAAAGATTGGCTTGGAACAATGGCTGATTATTTTGTCTCCCCTGAATCTATTGTTATTCCCCTCCCAGACAACGTCAGTTATGAAGAAGGAGTATTGGTGGAACCCTTGGCCGTTGGCGTTCACGCTGCAAAGAAAGCCAGTATTCAACCGAAAGACCGGGTAGCCATTTTGGGGGCCGGCCCTATTGGACTGTTAACATTAGCCGCTGTGCAAGCTGAAGGCGCAGAAGCTACATTGATTACAGATGTGTTCGATTATTCTTTAAATACTGCCTCCCAGCTAGGAGCACAAAAAACGTTAAATATAAAAAATAACAGTGACTGGGTTACAGCAGCTAAAAAAGAAATCGGAGGCCCCTTCGATAAAGTATTAGTAACAGCTGGAGTGCCCGGCATTATCAACGAGAGCCTTAAGCTCTTAAAAAAAGGTGGAAAAGTTATTACTGTCGCTATGTTTCATGGACCACAGGAAGTCGATATCGAAGAGGTTCAGCAAAAAGAAAAGGAAATTATTGGCTGTATGACGTACAACCGTCCAGATACAGAACGCGCAGTAGAAATTATTAAACAAAAACAGATTCCAGTTGATAAAGTAATCTCGCATTACTTGACAACTGCTCAGTCTGCTGAAGGGTTTCGAATGGTAGATAAGAAAGAAGATGAATCTATTAAAGTTTTAGTGCGTTTTAATGAATAGGAGGGAATTACGTGAGTACAATTAAACCGTTGATGATCGTGTTCATGTCTTGCTTGATGGTTTTCATTATGGGGTGCTCTTCAGCGGGCAATTCCCCTTCGAATGATGTGAAAGCGGATTCAAAAACTACCTTAAGGCTGGGACATATTCAAAGCGAAGACCATGCCTGGCATTTAGCTTCAGAAAGATTTGCTGAACTCGTGGAAGAAAAAACCGACGGGACCGTAGAAGTAGATCTGTATCCTAGTTCCACTCTTGGCTCCGATCGTGATTTAGTCGAAGGCATGCAGATAGGTTCTACAGATTTTGCCTTAGTAGCAGGGGTGATGTCCAACTTCTATGATCCTTATGCGGTATTAGAGCTCCCATATTTATTTGAAGATTCTGATCACTTAGAACAGTTTTTATATGGATCTGGTGGGAAAGAACTGCAGGAAAATACGTTAGAAGCTACTGATGTGCGTGGGTTAGAATTCTTTGTCCGGGCACCTCGCCAGTTAACAGCCAATAATGAAATAAACACCCCAGAAGATTTAAATGGATTAAAAATTCGCGTTCCCAATATCGAGGCTTCTGTAGATGGATGGGAAGCGATGGGGGCAAATCCTACTCCAATGAACTTTAGTGAAGTTTATTCTTCTCTTCAAACAGGAGTTATTGATGCTCAAGAAAACCCTCCTTCTTTTATCACGAATTCCCAACTGCAGGAAGTCCAAAATTATTTAATGAAAACAGAGCATGTGTATGGATACGTGCAATTGCTAATGAGTGACAAAACCTACGAAAAATTGAATGCTTCTGAACAACAAGCCGTAAAAGAAGCTGCTAAAGAAGCACGAATTTATCAAAATGAGTTAGTGCAGCAACAAACAACTGAAGCGTATGAAACCATGGAAGAAGCGGGAATGGAAATTATTGAAGTTGATCAAGAACCATTCAAAGAACGTGTTCAACCTTCAAATGAACGACTGGCAGAAAAGTATGGTCCAGAATTATACGAAAATATTCAATCAATGAGAGAGTAGGGAGGTGTACATATGAAAGGGTTTGAAAAATTCATGGAAGGTATTAATCTATTGTTGAAATATGTCGTTTCTATCATGTTTATTGCGTTAGCCGTATTGGTTTTTTTTCAAGTAATCACACGTTTTGTTATCGATTATCCACTTGCC
Source organism: Marinococcus tarijensis (assembly GCF_054971385.1). NCBI lineage: Bacteria > Bacillati > Bacillota > Bacilli > Caryophanales > Bacillaceae > Marinococcus > Marinococcus tarijensis. The sequence continues at coordinate 15,631 of NZ_JBQOJA010000031.1, forward strand.
TGGTCGGAAGAAATATCAAAGTATTTAATGATTTACATTGTCTTTCTTGGTTCAGCCTTAGCGGTGAAAAATCGGCAACATATCGCTATTGATTTTTTGACAGAAATGGTGAGTCCTGCAAACAACCGAAGACTTAATGGCCTCGTTCTAATCATTTCCAGTATCTTTTTCATTATACTTACCTATTTTGGTTTCGTCTTAACCATTACAGTACTCGATCAAGCTACCCCAACGCTTCGCTTTTCCATCGCATGGGCGTACGCGGCAATTCCCATTGGTTCCTTCCTTATGCTATTGAATGCTATCTACAGTTTTATTAACCCTCCCCAAAAAGAGGAAGACACTAGTATGAAGGGAGAAACAAAATAAATGATTACAGCTCTATTCATCTCACTCATTTTCTTGTTCTTATTAGGCGTGCCCGTAGCAATTTCTCTCGGTCTCGCTTCATGTATTGCCTTGTTATTCGAAGGCGATACACCACTATTGGTTTTAGCCCAACGAGCTTTTGTGTCCTTGGATTCTTTTCCTTTGCTTGCTATTCCCTTGTTTATGCTAGCTGGGGTCATTATGGAATACGGCGGCATTTCTCAACGGTTAATTAATCTAGCTAATGCCTTAACGGGTCATCTATCAGGCGGACTAGCTATCGTTACCGTCGTGACTACCATGTTTTTTGCCGCTATTTCCGGTTCCAGCATTGCTGCTACTGCTGCTTTAGGTTCTATACTTATACCAGCTATGATTAAGCGAGGATACCATAAAAGTTATGCTGGCAGCGTCCAAGCGGTATCTGGAACGTTAGGGATTATTATCCCTCCAAGTATTCCATTAATATTATATGGAGTAGCAGCCGGTACATCGATTGGCGACTTGTTTATCGCAGGTATCGTCCCTGGGCTTGTGATAGGAATGGGATTAATCATTACCGTCATCATTATTTCAAAAAAACGTAATTATTTACGTGAAGCTAAAACGACTTCTAGGGAATTGCGAAAGGCTTTTATTCAAACTATCCCTGCATTGATCATGCCCGTGATTATTCTTGGTGGTATTTATACAGGAATTTTCACCGCTACTGAAGCAGCGGGGGTAGCGGTCGCTTATGCATTTATTGTAAGTACGGTTTTCTATCGGTCAATTCATCTTCGAAATATTGGCCAGGTATTGCAGCAGGCAACAACGACGACAGCCACGATTATGTTTATTATTGCAAGCGCCGGGTTGTTCAGTTGGATTTTAACTATTGAAAATGTGCCCCAGCAGGTAGCTCAATTCTTTACGGCCATATCAAGTAATCCGGCCGTATTTCTATTAATTATTGTGGTGCTACTGCTTATTGTAGGGATGTTTATGGAAACAAATGCCTCTATCATTATTTTAGCTCCCATCCTTGCTCCAGTAGCAATCGAATTAGGCATTAACCCTGTTCATTTCGGCATTACCATGATTGTCACCCTCGCCATCGGTATGATCACTCCGCCACTCGGGTTAAATTTATTCGTTGCTGGTCGCATTGCCAAATTGCGCTTAGACCAAATTACTCGAGGAATGGTTCCGTTTTATATCGCCGTCGTATTAACGCTTTTACTGATTATCTTTATCCCCGCTTTATCCACGGGATTACTTAATTTACTAAATGGAGGAGATTAATTCATGGACCATCTTAACATTGTGAATGATCTACATCAGACGGGAAATTTCATGCGGGAAAACGAGTTAGTTTGGGGGACTGCTGGTAATATCAGCGCTCGCATCGACGATCAACACTTTTACGTGTCAGCGAGCGGAACAGTGCTTGGAAACATGGAAATGGAAGATTTTTCTCTATGCTCAAAGGAAGGCCATACAAGCGGAAAGAAACCTTCCAAAGAGTATATTATGCATCAAGGTATTTATGAACAACGGGAAGACGTGGGAGCTATTCTTCACGCCTCCCCCTTTTATAGTACTATCATCGCCTGCTCAGATATTGAGCTTCCGTCGAATTATTTTGTGGAGGCTATGTATTACCTGGAACGGATCGAACGAATCCCTTATTATCACCCAGGGAGCAAGGAATTAGCCAAAGCAGTAAAAGAAAAAGCAGCATCAACGAACATTATGCTTCTCGAAAATCACGGCATCATTGTATACGATCAGAATTTAAAGGAAGCAAGAATGGCTCTACAAACATTGGAGTATACAGCAAAAATGCATGTAACAGCTTTGGAGAAAGATCTTACTATGAAGCCAATCCCTGGTGATGTTGAACAAGATTTCCTTCAAAACTCCGGATATAAGCCTAAGAGAAACTGGCTTTAAACAGAGCAACTATTTCAATTGAATAGTACTAAACAAAAGAGATAGAACTAATGGTTCCATCTCGCAGGCTGTCGACAAAATCTCTATTTTTTTAGAGAGGGTCGGCAGTTTTTTGTTTTCTTGAATTTTAATATTAAGCGCAACACATAAAAAATAAAAAACACCCATGGTATCCCAGTATGAAATGAAAGTACGACCAAACACTCATACGGTGGGATATCGTGAGCTACTTTCATCTTAAACATGATCGAACGCGGACAAATAGAGGCTCTAACGCGAGCCTCCGTTAGTCCATCCAGTGGATTGCGGCCTTCCCGAGCCGACACCCATCGACCATTTCTCGTGAACGCCGACGCTAGACATCTTCCGATACTTATCAGACTAATCGGGAGCAGGAAGCCTATCATTAACGACAGAAGGCCTGGGGGCAAAAAGGCAAAGTCACACCTGAATTGCTTCAGGCCCTCATTAGTCATCTTCATGCCGCCTGGTCGCCCGAACAAATTGCCCGGTTTGCCCCGGATGCGCCGGTGGGGTGCCGGGCCATTTACCGATGGCTGCTGTACAGGGGATTGCTAGGCCAAGGGGGCCTGCGCTGCCTCCATCAGAAAGGCAAACGAAAGAAGGTGCGAGAAACCTACGGTCGTTTTACGATCGGCCGATGCATCGACAAACGTCCGAACATGGTGGATGCCCCGCACCTTCGGGCATTGGGAAATGGACACCATCGTGTCCTCTCATGGTAAAAGTAAAGGCTGTCTGGTTACATTCACAGAACGTAAGAGCCGGTATCTGTTGGCTTTCCCGGTGCCGTCGTGGCAACGCTGATGGACCAGTATCCCTGAGGTGTCTTTGAAAGTATTATAAATGGCGAATTTTCATTCGAAATATTGTCTAGCTTCAGATAATATTATTATTCTTCGCCATACCGAAAGTATCCCACAGTAGTTTTTAAAAATTCTTCATATCCATGAATTCCATCTGTCCCCCCATCGCCGGATTGTCTCCAACCAGAATGATAACCATTCATTGACTCTTCTGCCTCACAGTTAACATATACTTCTCCAAAATTCATTTCATTCATGGCTCGAAAAGCTTCGGTATAATTATCTGTAAAAATATACGAGGAAAGACCATAATCAGAATCGTTAGCCATCTCTAATACTTGATCAAAATTATTAAATTTTATAATTGGTAAGACTGGACCAAAAATTTCTTTACGTATTATTTTCATGTGTTGTTCAACGTTAGTTATTATAGTTGGCTCGTAGAAAAACCCACCATTATTGTTAATGCGCTTCCCCCCACACAGAACTTCTGCTCCTTCACGAATCGCGCTTTCTACTAATTCTTCAACATGTTCTAATTGGTTTTTATTTATCAAAGTCCCCATGTCAGACTTCTCATCTAAAGGATCACCTATAACGATTTGTTTCATTTTTTCTTCAAGCACGTGTAGAAATTTTTCGTAGACATCTTCATGAACATATAATCTTTCAGGACAAGTGCAGACTTGACCGCTATTATTAATTCTTGCTTCTACAATGTATTTAGCAGCAAGTTCAACATTAGCATAGCGACTGACTATAGCTGGGGCTTTCCCCCCTAATTCTAAATTTATTCGCTTAATAGAATTAGAAGAAGCTTTCATCACATCTTTACCGGCGGGTACTCCTCCAGTAAGAGAAACCATTGCGATTTTAGGATGTTCTGCTAAAGCTCTTCCTACTTCTTTCCCTGTACCTGCTATAACCTGAAAAAGACCTGAAGGTAAATTTATTCTTTGCATAAGCTCGGCGAATTTCAATGTTAATAACGGTGTCTCTTCACTTGGCTTGATTACTATAGAGCACCCAGCTACTAGCGCAGGGATGGCTTTTCTCATTAGAATGTAGAATGGTGCATTCCAGGGAATAATACCAGCTACTACCCCTATTGGTTTTTTGACTAACATTATTGTTTCGTTTACATTCTCACTTGGTAAAACACTCCCCTCGCTTTTCATGGCAAAATCGACCATAAAATTAATATATTTAATTCCGCCTTCGATTTCTCCTAATGCTTCCTTATACGTTTTTCCCTGTTCTTGAACATAAAGTTTTGCATACTTTTCTTTTTCTTGTTCAATGTAAGGAATTAATTTTTTTATAATATTAGCACGTGTCGCTGGGGTTTCTTTAGCCCAAGCTTTTTGGGAATTAAAAGCTCCTTCCACAGCGACCTCTACATCTTGCATATTACTTAATGGGATGGTATCGATAATTTCTTCATTAGCAGGATTAATTACATTTAAATAGTTGTTAGACATGCTCTCTTGGTAACCATTATTGATAAAGTTTTTCTGCATAATCATTACTCCTTAAAATTAAATTAAGGCCATATTAATGTTATCTAACGATGTTAGGGTTCGTGAAAATATCAGACGAATCGTTACTCATAGAAGAAAATTCGCTTATCACTGCTCCCTGGTCTCCTGCTTGAAACCAATGCTTAGTATTCGGCTCTATTGTATATTGTTCGCCAGGGATTAATTCGATTTCCTTGCTTGCAGTATAATACTTTTTATTTTCGGTCGGGATATTAGCTTTGGTATTCTTCTGTTCAGTAGAATCTCCTTCCACATATAATAAGGCCTTTCCCCACCTACATCGAAAAGTTTCTTTTTTCCCCTTTTTTTCATTTATATTAGGATGGCTGTGTTCAGGACAAGTTTGGTTCGGCAATAGCACCATCTCTTTAGCGCAATATCTATCCTCATTCACATATACAAGTAAATTTAAAGCTTCTTCGTTTATATTAGATAAGCCAAAATCAGCATATTCAATACTTTCTTTTTCTTCTGAAGTGAGTTTAATGCATGCTTCATCAAATATTTTTAGTACTTTTTCTTTGTATAATTCGTTTATCTGCATTTTTAATCTCCTTTGTAATATTTAGTTACTTTTTATTGAATTGAACAGAACTGAGATCAAGGTCTAGATCTTCTTCTTCTTTAATTTCATCCGTAGCTGAAATTGGTTTTTTCAAGACGAATATTACAGTAGCAGTTGCTAATGATCCAATAAGCAATGCAATAATAAAAGCGAGAGGGTTGGTCATGGTAAACATGGCAAGCAATCCACCGTGAGGTACTCTTGAATCGGCTCCCCAAAGCATACTCAATGCGCCACCAATAGCTCCACCCACTCCAGTAGCTATTACACACCTTACTACATCTTTTAAAATTATTGGAAAGCACCCTTCAGTAATCATAACTACTCCCATAGGAAAAGCAGTTTTTAGAGTCTCAACTTCATTTTGTGGGTAAATTGTTTTGCGAAAAATCTTTTGAAAATAATAAGCAATTGTCAACCCAAATGGAGTCACCATAGAAGCTAGCATTAATACAGTAATTGGCTCATAAATGCCTTCTGATTGTAAACTAAGAACGAACGCAAATACTACTTTATTAATTGCTCCACCATAATCAATTGATGCTAATACACCAATAATAGCTCCATAAATAATTTTATTAGAGGTATCTAATGTAGAAAGATAATCTTGCAGAAATAAAGTGCCCAAGGCTACTGGTTTGCCTATAATAAAGTACATGATTAATCCCGAAGCTACAGAGGCTATTAGCGGTATAAGCAGCATGGGTTTTAACCCTTCCGCCCATGTTGGAACTGTCATTTTCTCTGTTATAAATTTTGTGATATAGCCTGCTATGAAACCTCCTAGTAATCCTCCTAAAAAACCTGCTCCAATACTACTAGCAGCTAGACCCATAGTTATCCCAGGCGCAATGCCGGGTTTATCTGCAATAGAAAAAGATATACCAGCTGCTATTACCATTGGCAATAATCCTAAGACTAAGCCTCCCATAGTAGTTAATGTGTCAAAAAAGCCATAACCTGATTCTACTTCTTGAATTTCACTTCCTCCACCTAAATTGCCAATAGCTAACATAAAACCTGCTGCTACTACTATGGGTATCAAATAAGAAATAGCTGTCATAATGTGCCGTTTAATTTCAGAAAGCATCCATTTCACTCCCTTAGCAATTATAATTAGGTTTTAATTACTCTTTGCCGAATTCGCTTCTCGCGCCAATTCTTCTATCCTTTTGATAAGTTTATTAGGCGCTTTGATAACTGTATCTGTGGGCACCTCAATAACATTCATGCCTTCAAACCTTTCTCTGCCAGAAACTTTTACGTCTGCCGCAATAATTACTACATCAGCATTCTTAAGTCTCTGCTCTGGAATAGATTCTTTTGTACCTACAGTACCCTGGGTTTCCATATGAATAGAGTGTCCAGCTTTTTCAGCCGCCTTTTCAATTTTTTCTTTAGCAATATACGTATGGGCGATGCCAGCTGTACATGCTGCGATACCAATAATATTCATATTTTTGCCTCCTTAATAAAAACATTCTTAATTTCCTTTGAATTAGTAGCCTCTAACAAAGATTGAACAGCTTCATCATTTCCTAATCTTGAAGCAACTTGCGCCAAAAGTTCCAAATGTTCGGCTTCCGCATTCTCCTTGTTGCTTACAGCAAACAAGCAAATAATTTTCACTCCATTATCATCTAAAGTTTCCCACTCGATTTCCTTCTTTAATTTTCCAATCGCTAAACCAATTTTATTTACGCTACTACTCAATCCATGAGGGATAGCTATATAATTTCCAATTCCTGTAGTTCCTTGTGTTTCGCGATAATAAATATCTTCTTCAAACACTTCAATATTGTTTATATATCCCTGGGCTTTTAAATTTTCGGATAAAAGCCGAATCGCTTCTTTTTTAGAATTTACTTCTAAATCAGTTAGAATGAGATTCTCATTTAAAATGTTTTCTAAATTCATATCATCACTTCTTTCTATAAAAGTATGCGCTTTCATTTTTTAGATTTTTCAAGTACTTTGTACTAAAGAGAGCCCTTATTAACTAATAAAGGCTCTCTTTTTTCAAAGTACTGAATAAATCATTACTAAAGTTTATTAGGAACACGTTTGTGAACAATATCTGCAAAATCAGACAATAGTTTTTTAGCGTCTTCGCTTGGGCGTTGCCATACATTTCTTCCAATCGCCACACCCTTAACGCCAACAGAAATGGCTTCTTCGACTTTGCTAGTTAACTCTTCTAATCCTCCGGCCATACCTCCACCCAACATAATGATAGGGACATCAAAATCTTCTACCCAATTTTGAAGCGCTTCCAAATTTCCTGGATGAGGAACTTTTAAAATGTCTGCCCCTAATTCATAAGCTATCCTAGATCCATCAGCTAGTAATTTAATTCGTTTCGCTTCCTCTTCCACTGGTTCATAAGTTAAAGGTTCGACTAAAACTGGAATGCCCCATTTTTCCGCTTCTTGAACTGTCTCTGAAATAATTTGTATAGATTTCATTCGTTCTTCTGCTGGTCTGTCCCAAAACAAAATAAGTTTAATACAATCGTATCCTCGAGCAGCCGCTTTTTCTATTGAAAAAGCTAACTCATGATACATATGGTTCTCTGCTACTTGAAAAGCATCTGCCGTTAAAAGACGGGCTGGAGAGTGTTTGCCGTAAAATACTGATTCAGTTTTTTTAGCTATACCGTCGGTCATTAATACACCATCAATATCAGGCGTCATTAAGTTAGCTAATACTTTTTGGGGGTTCTCTAACCCTTTGATACTGCCCTCTGCTATACCATGGTCAATAGGAAGAATTAAAGTGTTGCCAGTCTCTGAATTAAAAATACGCGACATTCTAAATTGCTTGCTCATATAATCCTCCTCAAGATAATTTTGAAACAAACAACAATAGTTTGAAAGTAAACACTTTTTGTTTGTTAAAGTCATTATATGTTTGAAAAAAAACAAAGTCAATGATTTATTCTAAATAAATGATCGGGATTTTTTTTAATTCTGGTTTTTCTTTCCATTCTTTATTTAGATGCTTTGTAGTAATAATATTTGATACAGCATTAAGTGGAGCAAATCTACTCAAAGACTGGTAGCCGAACTTGTTCGAATCAGCAATTAAAAAAGATTTTTCGCTATTTTGGATAATCAAGCGCTTAATAGTAGACTCCGAAAAATTAGCGGTTGAAAACCCCATTTCTGTGATCCCGCCAGCAGATATAAAAGCTTTATTAGCAAAAATATCACTATACATTTGGTAAGTTGTATTTCCTATGAAGGATGACGATTTCTCTCTAAATTCTCCCCCCACCATAATTAATTTAATTCCTTTTTTGTGCTTAAGTTTAAATGCTATATTTAATGAATGCGTAATAATAGTTAAATCGGATACATTCGATTCTGTTAACGCAATTGCCAATTGATAAGTTGTGGTTCCTGAATCAAGTATTATTGAATCTCCTTCTTCCAAAATAGAAATACAATACTCGACTATTTTCTTTTTTTCATTTAATTGTGTTTCTTCCCTCTTATTTAAAGGCTCTTCTTTTAGATATCTAATTCCTCCATGAAAACGATGAAAAGAGCCGGAGCTTTCTAATTCTTTCAAATCTCTTCGAATTGTCATATCTGATACTTGGAAATGATCTATTAATTCTTTAACAGATAAACTTCCTTTCTGTTTAATTAATTTGGACATGTTATCAATTCTTTTATAGTTTGTCATACTAGTCTTCCTTTCTTTTTGTTTACAAATATAATGATTTTTTTCAAACATATTGTCAATTATTGTGTTCTATTTCAAACTATTATTATAATTCAAAAGAATATAATCTTTGAATTATCTAGACTATAAAAACCCGGGGCCTGTGAATAATTTTGTGTAAATAGCTTTTCTTACTAACCGTTAAGTTATCCTTGGACTTGAAACATGTCTTTCAGGTGTTGGCGATCCCGGGCTACTTTCAGGCGGCGGTGAAAGGAAGCGCTCAGATGGTAATGACATCTGAGCGCCCTTTTTGTTGCTATTATCACTTGTTCTTGCATTTCTTCCGCATTCGCTTTAGCAACAAATCAGCAAATATGATTCCTATCACGGTAGACGCGAACGAAAAACGAATACGTACAATTCATTTTTCTGTTTTAAAGAGAGACAAAAGTTTATAACTACCGATAAGCGCAATTATGTTCCCCCTTAAATCAAACTTGGCACCATCCTTCTTTCCTTCATTGACAGCAAACGTCCCCTGCTTTTAACAAACAAGGGACTTCAATCCATGGTTATTCAAATGTTTCCTTCGATGCTCACCTTCACGATAAATCGCCGGGGCTCAGTGTTTTAATTGTAACCTTTGAATAATTCTTTGGAAATTCTCCGTAAAGAGCTAAAAAATTCATAAATATTGTTGATACTATTTACGAATGTTCTTTTTGCGCAATATAATCGCTCAATTGTGTATTATACTTTTTGGCATCCACTCCGTAGTGAACGCGGCGATGACAATTCGGGCATACCGCCGCGACCGCTTTTGGATGATCTGCTCCTCCATCTGACAACCGAAACAAATGGTGAATTTCTAAAAAAGGTTCTCCATTCTCTTTCTGGAAAGGAGCTTCTTGCTTACAAGCCTCACAAAACCCCTTCGCCCGTGTCAACGCATATTGTTTTACAGCTCTGGCTCTTTGATGAACCCATATAGTAGCTTTTCTTGGTTCCGTTGGAGCTAGAGTATTGGCTGCTGTTCTTCGTAATTCTTCTAAAGATTGCTTTTTAAAAGATTCTTCTGGAGTGTTAGCTTCTTGATCAATATATGACATACGCTCTAGATGAAAGATAATGACTTGCCGTTCTCTACTATCATGGTCAGGAGCAAACTTCAATTCATGCCCAATGTAGACCATTTCATCAATAAACTTCACTACCCCAGAAGAAACGTATTGAAAAAGATAAATGGCTTTACCATTTATGGCGTGATCACGAATAGCTTTGTTGCCTTTGGTAAAGCTCATATTACCATGTTGACCTTCGCCAGTATAATAATAAATCGTGTGCGCTTCATTCCAACCATCTACATATCCATATTTTTCACCAGAGTCTCCAGTAAAAATAAAAATGTAAGGATCATTTGCGGGGGTAGAGATTCCACCTTGTTGTTGGCCCTTGTATAAATCATGAATATCTCTGCGACGATAATATTTTCCTTCGTCAAAAGGTTCATTTGGTTTCAGTATAGTAATCAATAGACCTTCCCTTTCGTGCCTTTGTCTTTGAGGTATCTAGATGGAACTTCGTTTTGTAATATTAACTCGTAAAACTAGTTTTATTCACTTTCAATCCAGCATGCTCCCCATAGTTTCTTCTCCGAAGGAGATAGCGCTCTGTCGTTCGTATCGACGCATGTCCCAGCATATCCCGTACCGAAGCAAGGTCAGCCCCATGCTCTAACATATAATAGGTCGTATAATGACGACACGTGTGTGGCGTAATAGGATCTCGACGGTGCTGGACAAATGGAAATGGAGCTGAGGCCATGAGCTTGCTGAAACGATCCCCTAAGTAGTTTACATGATAATGTCCCCCATTTTTCTTTGGAAAGAACGCAGAGTCTCCTGTAAAGGTCTCTGTGATCATTTCCCGTTCTTTCCGGAAGTCCTGGAGAATACGCAACACATCGGCGAAAAGAAAAATCGGCCGCTCTTTTTCGCCCTTTCCCGTAATGTGCAGAAAGAAGGCTCCTTCAGGCGAGCGCCATTCCAGATCACGCCATTTGGCTTTGGCCAATTCTTCAATCCGCATACCTGTACTCGTTAGAACAACCAACAACGTGTAAGCAAATGAATCTTTTTGTTTGAAATAAGAAAGTAATTGCTGAACTTCGTGCTCATGGAGGTCCCGGTCTACTAGCTCGTCTCTCGGTTGAGCAACGGGAGCCATTTTTGTCGTTAAATTAGTTTCTATCATATCTTCTTGCACGAGGAACCGCAGGAACTGTTTAATGACCGTACTATGACGTGCCAACGTGCTTGCCTTATATCCCTTCTCTCGCTCGAGATATAGCTGATACGCATAAATACGTTGCGCAGAAATTTCTCTTAATCCTCCGAACGCTTGGACATAAGTAAGGAATGGGACAAGTGTTTCTAAATATTTACGCTTTGTCCGCTCGCTTCTCTGTTTACGGAGAGTATTGTTTTTATGTAAATAGATGTACATCAAAAACTCATCGGGAATTTGCTCCCATTCAACTCCTTCGAAACCTTGGGAAGAGATATCTGTATACAACTCACTGTTTAGAAACGAGTGAGACCTTTCCAATGAAAGAGCTTGGGTGTGATTTCCTGGTAAAACAAGGTTGTTCATTCTAAGCCCTCCCTATTGTTGTTCTATTTCAAAACCTAAGGAAATTGAAGCTTTCTTTAGACTTTATTTTATCATGCTCAGAGGGTGTATAGTTGGTTAAAAATACAAATAATAAGGTCTTCTAATAAATTAAACAGTTACATTTATGTAAACGTAATTGTTTATATGTTTAATAAGATACTTTGAAAACCTCCCATAACATTCGCCGTACTTCTGATACGTACTAGAAAGCTTCAAAAGGATTTTGCAAGAAGTACTAATGGTTTTGACACACTCCCCACCGTCTTATAAAGGTCTACCTTTTTCAGCGCTAACATTTTCCATCTGCGAAGTATGGTTGATCATTTCATGACGATCCATAACAGTTTATAAGAAACAAAAAAAAGACCAGCCCATACAGAGCTGGTCCATCCTAGTAGGTGTTGAACAACAAGGAGGATTGTTGGGGAGACGTGCGACTCCTACTCTTAACCTATCACGCCCAAGATCCATTGGCTACGTAAAGACGAGCATCTTTACAAACATTTAAAAGAAGGATGTTCATGGAAAATGACGACGGAGTAAAGGCTTTCCTCGACGACAACATCGTTCAATAGGCTGCTGCCTGTTGCTCTTGGATTTGATTCCCAACGAAAGAAAGCCAGCCCTCTCGGTCGGGTGGCTTTCCAACGGGGTATCATTACTTAAGGGGAGTAACGGGGAGGAAGATCGCTCCCAAAATCACCTTATCATGCCCGCAAGCACTACACGACCCTCGGCCATTCATCTTAATAAAGGTTTAACAATCTCTCTGGAATGGAAGCTCTCCCCTTAACGAAAAACCAAGATTGTTAGCCCCGCAAGAACCATCGGTCGAGGTATTCTATCAAAAAGCGTACTTTTTGACATTATAAATTCTGGAAATAACAAATATTACTTTGCTGTAAATTCCATAATGATTATAATATTTTTTAATAAATTAATACGGTAATCGAAATTTTTATTTAAATTGAGTATACAAAACAACATATCTGCTTTAAAAACGTAATGAACCAGGTGAATAAGTTTTCGTTTAAAAATTTAGAACGGGACCGTCAATAAGTTTGTGTAAACGGCTGTCCTTTTCCAGCCGGGAAGTTAACCCTGCGGTCGGAACATGTCTTCCAATTGATGTTGGGCCTGGGCGAACCCCAGGTGGCAGCGGGTGGAAAACTTTTGATTATACGCGTCGAAACGACTGACCAAAAATCGTTCGATCGACGCTTCATTCGGAAATTGTTCTTTGCGTTTAACGTATTTTTTCAGCTGCTTGTTGAATGATTCGATGAGGTTGGTCGAATACAGGCTCCGCCAGATGGCAGACGGAAAATCATAAAAGGTGAGTAACGTGGGGTGCTCGTCGAGCACCCGGCGAATCGATGGGTAGCGCGGCGACCACGCCGTGATAAACGCTTGGAGGGCTTCGGCGGCTTCCTCGCGGCTGTTGGCCCGGTACACGGTTTTAAAATCGGCACAAACTGCTGGACGGTCCTGCACGCGGACTTTGCGGGCAAGGGTGCGGGAGACATGCACGCAGCACGTTTGGTGCCGGGCTTCCGGATAGACGGCATGGATGGCATCCGTCATGCCCGCTAAACCATCAGACACGACCAGAAGCACCTCTTCGAGGCCTCGACCCTGAAGATCCTCGAGGAGTTCCTGCCAGTTGCCCGCCGATTCGGTCGGAGCCAGCAGATACGCCAGGACTTCTTTAGAGCCGTCTTCCTGGATCCCGACAGCGATATAAACGGCTTCTTTGGCCACCGTATCCCGTTTTAACGCGATAAACGTGGCGTCCAGATAGATGCAGGCATAGCGTTTCGCCAATGGCCGGCGTCGAAAGGCTTCCACCTCTGCTTCCATCGTCTGGGTCATGTTGGAAATGGTCTGCGGCGTGTAATGATGGCCGTACATGCGTTCGAGGAGATCGGCGATCTCCGCGGTCGTGACGCCCTTGTGGTACATATGCATCACAAACGCTTCCAGCGTGTCGTTCGTCCGTTTGTACGGCGCGACCGTCTGTTGGTGAAAGTCTCCGTTCCGGTCCCGGGGGATCGCCAGCGACAGCTCTCCAAATTCGGTTTTCAGCGTGCGTTCGTACGTGCCGTTGCGGGAATTGCCAGAACCAATGCCGGAGGCATCGTATTTGTCGTAATCCAGAAAGGACGTTAATTCGGTTTGAAGCAGCTGGTTGACGGCGTGTTCCAGGTGAGATCGAAAGATCTCGTTCACGTCCTGATGTTGGACTAGAGCTTGAGCAATATCTGTCGAAAAATTATGCCTAGGGAAGTCCTCTTTTCTATGGATGTGGTCGGTAACTTCATTCTACTAGAAAAGGACTTCCTTTTTTTGCGATCGATCGTTTACACAAAATATTTTACGCTCTCAACTCAAGAAGAATGGGTTAATTTATGGCAAAAAGCATTACAAGTAAATTATCGACCCGTAGCAAATATTAAAGCGATCAAACCAAACCAAAAAGGCGATAAAGATATTCAAGCAGCTATCAAAGAAACCTCAAAATATTCGGTTAAGTCATCTGATTTTTTAACTGATGATGATGAAAGAAATCAAGAAATCGTGAATGATTTAGAAAAAGGTTTATATCGAAAACGTATGTTGAGTTATGGTGGTTTGCTTAAACAAAAACATAAAATCTTAAATTTAGATGATGCCGAAGATGGCAATTTAATTAATACAAGTGACGAAGATAAAACAACAGACGAAGAAGAAAAAGCACATTCAATTACGGCAATTTGGAATTTTGAAAAACAAAATTATTACTTAAAAGATTTGAAACGTTAGCTAAAAAGCTAGCGTTTTTTTATGCCTTTTTGCCCCTGCGGGAACTATAGCGTTCAACCGGCATGGTTGCCCAGTTTTTATGCCAATTTTTAAATTTGCATGTAACTGGGCAGTGTCTAAAAAAATAGCCACTGGTTTTGCTCAAATTTTAGGTGGTGTAATTAAAATATATTTATTTGGCTCATATTTGTGTTTTAAGAGCTTATGTAAGTGTTTAGGTATAAAACTATATGATTTACCCCTAAATCTTTAAAATACCCCCTTAAAATTCAAAATAAAGGCATTTAAGAATTGATAAAATAAAAAGCTACTAGCAAAAACTAGTAGCTTAAATCTTAGTTAAATTTTAATGCAGTATTAATTTTTATATCTGTGCTACAACACCGATTACTTAAAACTAAGATAAAAAATCGACGAAGGTCGATAATGGTTTTGCACGCGTTCTTTTTAGAACGTATAAGTGCGCCCTTACGGGATTTAACTAGATTATAACGACGAAAAACAGACCTGTAAAGCGATAAACATTATGATAAAGTTTGCTAAAAAGGAGTTGTTTTATGATTGTTATGTGGTTATCGATTATAGGTATGTGGTTTTGTATTGGAATTGCATTTTTTGTTATCAATTTGAGTAAAAATAAAAAATAGGACACGCATTTATGCCGAGAAAATTTATTGATGTTGAGAAGAACCCTTAACTAAACTTGGAGACGAATGTCGGCATAGCGTGAGCTATTAAGCCGACCATTCGACAAGTTTTGGGATTGTTAAGGGTTCCGAGGCTCAACGTCAATAAAGCAATTGGAATAAAGTATTTTTGTTAGATTAGATATAAGAATTACGGAGGTGTAAATTCAATCAAAAAGTATTTATTTCTTAATTATTCATTTTCACTTACAACTGTAAAACGCTCATTTATATGCTGTGGATTTTCAATTTCATCTAAAACTGCAATTGCATAATCAGCATAACTGATATAGCTTTCCCCATTTGAATTGAAAAGAAGTTGATCTTTTCCTAGCTTATAATAACCTGTTCTTTTTCCATCTGCGTCAAATACAAGTGCGGGGCTAATAAATGTCCAGTTAATGTTCGGTGTAGCTTGTAATTCTTGTAAGTTTCGTATTTGCCCTCTTGATGTTGGTTTACCGAATTCTGGTATACTAGGTGTATCAACGACTTTTGTAGTTTTACTATCATCAACATAAAGTCCTCCAGCACCACCGACAACAATAAGTCTTGTAGACGTTCCTTTTAATGTATCGATCAAAACATGTCCAGCATCTACATGTATTTGTTCTTCTCCAAGTGGAGCTCCAAAAGCATTAACAACTACATCAAATTGTTTAAGATCATCTTGTTTAAGATCTAATATATTTTTTTCAATCACTATAATATTTTTGTCTTTCATTTTTGATTTGTCCCTTACAATTGCTGTTACTTGGTGACCTCTATCAATAGCTTCCTTTAAAATCAGGCTTCCTGCTCTTCCACTTGCTCCAATAACTCCAATTTTCATTATATATTCCTCCATTTCATTATATATTCCTCAATTTCATTTTTTATTTAAAAGTAAAGAGGTGATTCAATATGCCAATTAGCAGTAGATTTGCTGTTTGAATTCATATATTAACACTCATCGAAGTATAAAAAAAAAGAAAATAATCTCATCCAATTCTTTAGCAAAAAGTGTTAACACAAATCCTGCTGTAATCAGAAAGATTATGGGAATGCTGAAGAAGGCTGAATTAATAAATATACAACCTGGTATTACAGGGGCAGAACTTGCAAAAGATTATTCTGATATTACATTATTTGATGTTTATAAAGCAGTGGACGTTATCAAAGATAACGAGCTTTTTGCTGTTCATGAAAATCCAAATCTTGATTGTATCGTTGGAAAAAATATCCAAAATTCAATTGAACAATACTTTTTTGGTGCTCAAACAGCTTTGGAAAAGATTCTTTATAATATTACTATTGAGGATGAATAGAAACGAGTTGAAAACGAGTTTCTTCTTGTCTTGATACTATATAGAAATAACTCGATTTTAAAATTATAGCTGTAATCCTTGATATGTAAGGGATTATAGCTATTTTTCTTGTTGAAAGGAATTTTTGACATAAAAAAACCCCAGTAGTATGATTAAAGCGTCTACTCAATAAACAACTACTGGAGGTCTCTTTATATGCAATATAATACTACTAGATGTATAGACGAAAATCAAGATAACGAAACACTTAAAGATATGACGAAAAGTGGGAAACAACGCCCATGGAGAGAAAAGAAGATAGATAATGTAAGTTATGCAGATATACTGGAAATTTTAAAAATAAAAAAGGCTTTTAATGTAAAACAATGTGGTAACGTCTTAGAGTTCAAGCCGACTGATGAAGGTTATTTGAAGTTACATAAGACATGGTTTTGTAAGTCGAAACTCTGCCCAGTTTGTAATTGGAGGCGTTCTATGAAAAATAGTTATCAAGCTCAAAAAGTGATTGAAGAAGTTGTTAAAGAAAAACCAAAAGCGCGTTGGTTATTTTTAACACTTTCAACGAAAAATGCGATAGATGGGGATACTTTAGAACAAAGTTTGAAACATTTAACGAAAGCATTTGATAGGTTAAGTAGATATAAAAAAGTGAAGCAAAATCTTGTTGGGTTTTTGCGTTCAACGGAAGTAACAGTTAATAAAAATGATGGTAGTTATAATCAACATATGCATGTTTTATTATGTGTTGAAAATAGTTATTTTAAGAATAAAGCTAATTATATAACTCAAGGGTACCGTTAATAAGTTTGTGTAAAACAGTAGGGTGATCCTCGGAGGAGGGTTAGTTCTTCTCCTCACTTCCGGTTCCGTCTCTCTGTCTTTCAGCATAGATTTTATTTCTTCCATTTCTTTTTCCAGCTTATCCAGACGTTCTTCCAGACGACGGTCCGAGTCGTTGTTATTCATTACGGTCTCCCCTCCTTTTTACTTACAATCTTCTCCATTTACCTTCTATAGATACCATTCGTCTAAAATCCCGCTAAACCTTCTATATATCCTCTATTCTTTTTAAAGTGTTTAATACACCGGCCAGAGGGAATACTCTCCGAGCGACAGTAATGATTCCCCTAAATAACCATAACTAGAATTTTTTGTTTAAAATAATTAAAAGAGGCTCTTCACCACAAGTTGGACTTGACACGATAGGGATATGAAAAAAGCGGCTCTTCCTTTATCTTGGTATTGGACT
>NZ_JBQOJA010000032.1:0-30721 GCF_054971385.1 Marinococcus tarijensis
TTGGACGTGATCATAGGTTCGTCCGTCCCCTCGATGGTCGAAGAGGTTCGTCGTTTTGCTAACGATAGCCGGACGAACCAACAGTAAAAATCAAACACGCTACCTGTTATGAATTAACCTTATTTCGGAACACCTACCCTGTAAAAGCTAAAATCCAGAAAGAGCATAAGGGAA
Organism: Marinococcus tarijensis; assembly: GCF_054971385.1. Classification (NCBI taxonomy): domain Bacteria; kingdom Bacillati; phylum Bacillota; class Bacilli; order Caryophanales; family Bacillaceae; genus Marinococcus; species Marinococcus tarijensis. The sequence continues at coordinate 175 of NZ_JBQOJA010000032.1, forward strand.
AAGTGACCCCAGACGAGCTGGGGTATCCGGCAGTGCCGGATTTTTCATGGGGACATCAAAAAGGCGTTTTGTGACACGTGTGAGACAGCGCTGTGACAACATTGAGTACAAAACCGGGGGTGTGTGACACTTGTGAGACAGATTTTAACGATTCGATAACCGGTCAACGATCGATTATGGACCAACCCCTGGTCAAAAAATGACCCATTCCTGAACACCATCAGAGCCTATATCGTGTTCCCGATCGAGCTCATGAAATGCTCGGAACGTGTCCCAACAGGCAACCAATATCGGTCTCGACATGAACCAAACGTGTTCATGATGGGAACGTGATAGAGAACCAAAACATGGATCTTATGGCAAGCCCACGAATCAACATAGTGAACAGCAAAAGCCAACAACGAAACAGGAAATCGTTCCATCTTCGACTGGATGAGGACCAACGATTGAACATATAGTTACCTTTTATTGATCATTTATTGAAGGGAAGAGAGACACATGAAAACAAACAATACGATTGCTGCTTTTCATATTATCCGTCGAGAGGAAAACGGTGCGCTGGTGTTAAACACGAACCAGCTATACACCTGGAACATTCCCAAACGCTTGCGCGAAGATCCGATTCAGCAGGGAGATATCGTCCTCGTGAATACCAACCACGGACGACGAACGGTGCTCGTGATGAATGTCTTTCGCGAAGAATTTGAAGAGACCGGAAAAATGTATAAGAAAGTCGTGAGCGTGGTCGAACGAGCGCCTGCTTCCCCCGCCCAAGAAGCATAACGATCCATCCATGGTGTTAGTCATCTAGCATCTGTACACATTGAATAACCCTATCATATAGGGTAAAATAGAAGAGTATCAGGAGGGCTTATGCATCGAGAATTTATTTATACCCCGACGTTCGATAAACGCTGGGAACGACTGAAGTTGTCGGATACCGATTGACGAGAACTGGAGCAACTGTTACTGGAAGATCCGGAACGGGGAGACACGGAAACAGGGACCGGAGGCATTAAAAAAATGCGTTTTGCGCCTTCTCGTTCGAATCAGGGAAAAAGTGGTTCATATCGTGTGGTCTATCTCAATATCCCCGTGACCGATCGAACGATTTGCATTTTGATTTTCACCAAATCGGAACAAGCAAGCTTATCCAAAGAAGAAAAAAATGAATGAAAGAAACTGTCCATCCAGTTGAAACAACTATATGGTCAGCCATAAGGAGGCGTTAGACATGGGATCTTCTCTTTTTGACGAGATGAAAAAAAGCATGGAAGAAGCAGTGGCTTTTGGCGAAGGCGATCAAACGAAAGGACGACGAAAAAACGTAGCTATTAAAGCCTTGCAAGTTTTTACGCCCGAAGAGATTAAGCAATTGCGCGAGCAGCTGCACTTTACCCAACGCGTCTTTGCCCAGGTTTTAGGAGTTTCTACTAAAACGGTGGAGGCGTGGGAAAAGGGAACGAATACGCCAAGTGGTTCTTCTCGTCGGCTGCTCGAAATTTACTGGAACCATCCTGATATTGCCGAACAAGAAGTCACGGAAAAAGTTTGAGAACATCAAACAGAAGAAACGTAGCCGTTCGAATGGAATCGAAAACGGCTACGTTTCATTTACATAGCAGATCATAATTTCATCTACCGTACTGTTTTCACTAAAAATCAGTTACCATAATGACGATTATCAGCAGTTTTTATGAAAGAAACAAGCATTGCGCCTTTATGAGGTATCGCAATACTTGTTTCTTTAGTAATATGGCTTTATTTTTCATTAAACATAACCATAGCTGAAAAATAGAATAATGGGTTACTGAATTTTATATCTACTATTTCAATATTATCATTCAAAAATTCGTTAACTTTTTTATCTAATCTATTGTTATCTAAAGCGTAAAAGGTTTTAATTTTCATTCCGACCCACCTCCCCCATTAAATAGTCTATGAAAGGATTGAGAAGCCATGCTGTTGCCGTTCCTTATTAATAACTAGGGAATGGCCTTACGACAGCATGACTATGATAATTTTTTTAAACTAAACAAAGTAACAGCGTGAATAATATACGTGCCAGTCACTAATATCCATATTGCTGTCTGGTAACTTTCTAAAGAAAAAGATGATACAAACTCATCAATTAAATAAATAATAAACCAGCCTAAAATAACTAACGGAAAAGCAAATCCATAAGATGTATTCAGTATCTTTTTCCCACGCTCATCATTGCTCTCTTCTCCAAATTGAAATTTCAAACTGAAAAACACAGAGGCAAAAAAAAGCAATACATATCCTATAATGCCAATAGATAATAATGATGACATTATGAATCCTCCTTCATTTCTTCATACTGGAATACGTCATCAATTCCAACATTAAAAACATTTGCTATTTCAAATCCCAATACTAACGACGGCGTATAATTACCTTTTTCAATTGAAATAATAGTCTGTCTACTAACGCCGATTGTTTTAGCTAAATCTTTTTGGGTCATTTTTTTCTCAGCTCTTAAAACTCGCATTCGATTTGATAAACGTTTTTCTCCACGCACATTTTCTCCTCCTATAGTGAAGCCGATCAAACTTATTGTAAAATAAATTTAACTAAAAGTAAAATTTATTTTACTTTTAGTCGCTTAGAAAATATGATTTTTCATTTTATTCTCATTCATTCATTGTTTATTAGCATTCTCAAAATTTGTTTATTAACAAATGTTTGGCTTAACGATCTATGATAATAATTATCTAAAACTCTTAACTTTTGGATACTACCCTAAACACTCCGTTTTTATAGCCAAAAACGGGGTGTTTTCCGTTTAAAAGTCCGTCTGAGACTATCCAGAATTTGCTTCGCTACTGGCAAAATATAAGTGTCTTGCTTCAACGAGGTTTGCTTCGTTTCTAGTAGGTTGCTTTTATCGAATCGTTTTAGTATTATCATTAGTGACTGACAATCAGTCACTAATGATAATATGAGTATAATTTTCAGGAGGCAACCATGAAACAAACCACTTACGATCAATTATTGGAAGCGGCCATCACCGTCATTCATCGGGAAGGGTTCGATCAAACGTCGGTCTCCCAGCTAGTGAAGGAAGCCGGCGTCGCACAGGGGACGTTTTATAATTATTTCGAATCGAAAAAAGAGCTCGTGCCAGCCATTGCTTCTCATATCCTAAACGAACAGCTGGTTCGCATGAAAGCGCATGGAGATGCGGGCACCCTGACTGAAGTTCTTGATACCGTGATTGCCATCACGTTTCAGATCACGGAAGAATTTCAGGATTCGATCAGCATGTGCTATGGCGGGATGTCGCTCTATTACTCCTTTGAGCGTTGGGAAGCGATTTATCGCCCCTATTATGAGTGGCTGCAATCGCAATTCGTGCAATTACGACAGCACCATCAACTGACGAATGAACTGGAGTTGAAACCGATGGTCAACAACACGATCGGCCTGGTCGAGCACGCCGCAGAAAGCCATTATTTATCCCAGTCGGGGACGAACGATCAACGGCAGGCCCAAACCGAACTGAAGCGCATGCTTGTACGAGCGCTCGCAAGATAAGGGGGCGATCGAATGAATGTGAAACAAGAAAAGAACATCCTTTGGATCTCGATCATGGCCACCGTGCTGTTTTCAGGCACCGGGATGGTCTTGGGCTTATGGTTCCAATCGCAAATGATTGTCTTCGACGGGTTATATTCGCTGGTTGGTGTGGCGCTCTCCTGTGTATCGCTAGCGGCGGCGACATGGATGACAACGACCGACTGGAAACGGTACCCCTTCGGGTTAGATATCGTGGAACCTCTTGTGGTGTTATTCAAGTACATGGTTATTCTGCTGTTGATCGCGGGTTCGGCCGCGGCCGCCCTCGTGTCCCTGTTCCAGGGCGGCCGGGACATGCAGGTAGGACCGGCGTTTGTCTACTCGTTGATTGGATTGCTCGCGTGTGGAGCTATCGCCCGTTATTTACACGTGCAAGCTTCTCGTTCGGCGTCGGCCTTATTAAAGGCGGAATCCAATCAGTGGCTCATGGATACGCTCGTCAGTATGGGAGTGTTTGTGGGATTTCTCGTTGCCTTCGTGCTTGAAAGCTTTCAGTGGTTCCCGGCGTTTATTCCTTATGTCGATCCCGCCATGGTGCTGCTCGTCTCCGTGTACTTTTTGCGGTTTCCGCTGAAAGAAATGCGTCTGGCCCTTCGGGAGGTTTTGGCGATGAGCTCGCATGAAGGGATACGCCGTCGCATGGAGGCCACGCTAGAGGAGCTTGCTTTCGACTATAATGTCGAAGAAAGCTTTCTGCGGATGACCAAGGTCGGGCGAACCCTTTGGGTGGAAATTGATATTGTGGCGCTGGAAAGCAGCCCCCTCAATTCCTTAAGAAAACAAGATGAAATGCGGGAGAAACTGGCTGAAGTATTGACCGGAGCAACGCCCAAAAAGTGGCTGACGGTCTCGTTCATGGCCGATCGGCATTGGGCCCTTGATGACTAAAAGGTAGATAAGCTTTGGGGAGTTAGTCTTACAGAAAAATCAATCAAATGAGGGATTGCGCTGATTTTTAAGTGCGGTCGACCATTTTTCACAATATGTTAACACAAAGGAGATTATTGAAAGTTAGCGGTTTATGTCTGAATATAAAAATAACGAGCAAGTCCAACAGGCTTATATGTTGGACTTGCTCGTTTTGCTAGACAGTAAATTATACAAGAAATCCTTGGAATGTTTCTGCAAGCTTCGCACCTATGTCTGCTGTGTTCGATCCAGCAACGGAGATTTCATTAATCCCTCTAATACTAGTCATGGCAGACTTAATAATAGATTTTCTAGGTTTTTCGCTTTCGATTTCTTGAACGGCTGCTTCAACTAACTCCACTGCTTCTTCCTTGTCGTCTTCTTGTACAGAGTTATCCTCTTTTAGAGCTTGAGCAAATTCGGAGGCAAGCTGTTTCACTTCTTTTAAATCATTTTCATTGTATGTTTGCTTCGCATGGATCGTTGATTGACCTTCTGCATGATTTAACTGCCCGCTAAAATCATGAATGTTGAATTGCGTGTTCGAGGATTTATCCAAGTCCATATCAATAGCTACCTCCTGAAGATAGGATTCAATATGATCGATCAGGGGTTTAACGATCTCATAGTTAAACTCTTTGACCGTATCTTGTAATTTCTTTTTCATACTGTAAAGTAGGGCAGTATTTAAATAGTCGATATTGTGGTCGCGAATATATATTAGCATTTGGTAAATAAAAGCTATCTCCTTTGATTGTCCTACTGGGAGTTTTAAGCTTTTTCTTTCACCTTGCCCTATTCTTTTTTCCATATCATAATTTTCAATACTATGTGATGCAATAAAATCGGATATTACCGAACTATCTTCGATAAAGGCTAAAAATCTTTTAAGGTTGTCATTAGCATTTTGGTGACTTGTATTTAAAAATCTACTTGCTGCACGTCTGAAGTTCAACGATAGTTTTTTGTATTCTTTTTCTGTTAATTCCATTTCTGAGCTCATTTAATTCACTCCACAATAAGGACAGTATAGATTAGAAACGTTTTGAGTCAATTTCGCTTTGATTACTTTATTACAGCAAATCATTTTTACTTGTTCTAGCTCTTCGTCCTCTTTTAGTAGTGCTGGGAGTTCTTCTCTCGGTTTTTTCATCTCGAATGTGACGTTTGAATTTTTCTTTTTGGATTTAGGCTTTTTAACGGCTTGATACATTTCTTTTCGCATTTGATTGACTGCGACTGTCTGAAAATGCTCTATGATTTTTTGAGGAATAAAACTCGACTTTTCTTTTACTAATCCGCAATAAGGACAGAACAATTCCAAAATGTCTTCGTTATCTCGTTGTGCAGGAAGAAGTTTAAACTTATCTTGGCAATAAGGGCACTCTAGTGAATAAAATCCATCATTATCTGTAGGAATATTAATCTGGAAGTCCACGTTTCCCCTCCCTCTATCATTTTACGATCCGTGATAAGGTTTTAACGATGATCGTTCGTTAAGTATTCATTTAGAAAATAATCACTATCCTCTTGATTCAAGAAGGACATCCAAATCCCGGACATCGCTCGATCCAACGATTTTCAGGAACTTTCGAGCCTTACTTTTGGTGCTAATACCGTGATGAATCACGTGATAACAAACCTCTACCAAGGTGTCCTGGCTCATGGTTACTTCTTCATCCTTTATCGTGATGGTAAGCGGTTCATCGGTGATGACTTCGCCGATATCATAATCGTTGCTGCAGATGATACCTACCTGGAGGATGAGGGCCGCAGCCAGGCAATGGATCTCCCCGAGGTCGTTGGTATGCTTTAATCGGCGTCCTTCAGCTTTCTTTTTGTGGTTCAAAGTAGTAAACGCCTGACGCATATCGGCCACATAGCTGTCATAGATCGCATAGGCATCGTCGGACAGGGTTTCTTCATCTTCTGGATCAAATCTCGTCCACGTGCCATCGTCGATATAAGCTTCCACGCGCCGTCGAACAGAGGACAGCTGAAGCTCTTCGAGGACTTGTTGGTGAATGTAAATAGCTTCATATACGTTCGTTAACCAGGCAAAGATATTTTCCGCCTGATAGGCCGCCGCTTCAATCAGGACATTGGCATCAATGAACGCTGGCTGTCTAGGTGCCATCACGCTGATCCTTTTCCACCACGTCTCGTTGATACCGTTCCGCCTGTTTGGGAGCGTAGGGGGATAATTTATTTGCGGCCGTCAATTTGTCTAATCCTTTTGCTTCGACCATTTGGTTAACCGTCTGTTCATAAGCGATGAATTGTTGTTCGTGCATGGGCTGATCGAAAGAGGAGCGGGGAAGGCCCACTTCCTCGCGGTACGTCCTCCACGCTTCTTCATCCCATGTCAGATGAACGGGTTTCTCATCCAATTCCTTTAATCGTCGTGCGACCGTTTCATACGGAACCGCTGCCATATCAGCAAGATGTAGCACGGCTTCGGCCGGAGGATACTTTTTCCGGAAGCGCTGCCACAACGACTTGGTTAACGCCTTCGGAAGCATAATGCCCGCAGCGAAACGGTCCGCCGCCCGTTCATGATCAAACGAAGGATCGTCCTCGGCCGCGACAGAAGCTTTCGTTAAATGCCATAATTCGTGCGCAGCCGTGAAATACCGGAGGCGTAGAGGATGAAACGTATTGATGGCAATAAACTGCTCCTTGGCTGGGGAGGTGATGGCCGCTCCAAAGTAAGCTTCATCGTCGATCCATTGATAAATCACGTGAGCTTCATCAGCAACCAAGCGCTCGATCAAAGCGCCAATAAAGACATCATGGCCGAGCGTATCTTCCAAATAATCCAACGCGAATGCTTCTCCAAATTGTTCTGCTTTTTGTCGATGCTTCATGGACGCAGTTGCTCCTGTAAGCCCAAATAGTCTTCTACGGCGAATATGACATTATCCAGTTCTCGTTTGGAGCGCCGATTCGACAATGTTCCGCGCAAATGCACGGTCACTTGGCCCTTGTTGTCCTGCGTAAGAAGTTCAGAAACGGATAGGCCCATAAGGTGTGCTACCTGTTCCATATGATGAGGCTGCATGGTTCGTTTTCCGGCCAGCATGTGGCCGATCAAACCTTTGCTGACGCCCAGTTGATTGGCTAACCATTCATAGGATTGATTTTCTTCGTTTAACCACGATTTTATACGCGTACGTACTCGTTCTTGTGTGTTCATGAAAACACCTCCTGTTTACATTTATTATAACATTTAATGTAAACATGTATACAAAAAAGAATTAAATGCTTTACAGGCACCGTGAAAATTAATTAGTAGAATCACGCTTCCCAATACTATCTAAGTACCCTTGAGGAAGAGCAGAATATAGTTCGTCAATTTCTTTATCACGAGTGATAGTGACATTTACAATTTCATTTATTAATTTAAATAAAAATAAAACTATGTCTTCTTCTTCATTAAGATTTATGCTGCCTGGGTGTGCGCCTTCGTTTCCATAATAGCGTAAAACATCGAGCCCCTTATACAAATCACTAGGTATACGTGCGTCTTCTTTTAGACTCCCTATCATTTTATATAGAGACCCGCCAGAAAGGTTTAAGTAGTCTTTTAAATATAACTCAATTGCTGTTCTTAATAACGCTGATGAAGCTTTTTTGGAATGAGGAAAACAAGCAGAGGCTTCTTTATAAAGCTCTTTTATATTATCAGGCATATCTTCTTCAGGTTCCATTACAGGTTGAGTCACAGGGTACACCATTTGATATGAATCATCGAGTTCGCTATAAATCCAAAAACCAAAACCGAAACACTGAGTGCAAATTGATAAAACCTTGCTATTACGCATCACATTATTAACTTCATCTTGATATATGACACCATTATTGTTAAAAATGCTACTCAAATGATGCTTGTAATCCTCTATATCGTCACCGTCTGTACCATATAACTTTAAATACATAGACTGAATAGATAAAGAATGTCCAAGATCGTCCTGCGCATTGAAAAAGAATTTATCCTGGGGAGCGATTGATTTACAGTGCGGACAAGAATAACTATGTTTTTCTAAAGTTGGGGGAATAAAAGTCATGATTTTCTCCTTTTAAAATTGAATTATTAGTATCAACTGCTTTTTCATTCATTTTAACTACTAGAAGGATTTTCTTTAAAATCTTGAAATGGGTCCTCTACTAAGTTGTAATCAAAAAACCAAATGTTATTATCATCCTTATGTGTTTTTAAAATTGGTTTATAAATTTCTTTATAATAATCTTTATAGAAACCCACTGCTAGAGGCTCGTTTAGAAATCTTTTAAATTCTTCTATACTGGGCTCCTCTTTTTCCCATAGGTGCGTATGAGGCTTTTCATTTACCTCTTCTCCATTGGAGTAAAGTTTAACTTCAGGGGATATAAAGAATTTTAATAAGGAAGAAGCATCGATAACTTGGACTTCATTTCTAGATACAGAAGTAAAATCGAATACATTTGTACAAATAATCTTTATGATATTTTCTTTTTGAGGTGGGAACTTTGGTAAATCAAAGTCAGTTAGCTTTTTTATCTTTTCCCAATCGTTTATTATTACTTCTTCTCTGCGATGGGCTTGATCGGCTCCTTCATCCAAAGCTTGCAAAGCATTTTTTTTCATTTGTTCAGAAAAAGGTCTTTTTAAATGTTTGCATTCTATTAATAGAATGTGTTCTTTAAATTTTACTATGAGGTCAAACTCTACTTTTTTTCCATCATAAGCTACAAATTCAATTTTTTGATTATTTACTTCGACAAATGGATTAAGTGAAAGAGTAGATCTTAACTCTTTTTCAAAGTTTGTACCCTTATCAGAAATCTGTGCATTCCAGTTTGTGGCTAACATTTCAATAGTTCTTGCTATATTCATTTGTGTGATTAAACTAGGGCAAAATATCAGTTTATTCTCATTAATTGAAATTAAGGGTTGAGAAAAAACATCTAATTTATAGGTTTTAAGAAACGTAAATGCGTCAATTATCATCTCTGCTAATTTTGTATTTATTTCATATAAATAAGTGAATTGTGTAATCAAAGTTTTTTTATCAATAATAGGAGATAATTTTTTGTAACTACTTCTTTTTTCTTTTTCTTCGAACATATTTAAAGCTGTGGTTCTATGAATTAAACTAACAGTAAATAAATACTCGAGACCCATTAATAAATCAGTAACCTTCAAACCTTTATGTTCCAGTTCAAAGTAAAGTTCGTCAAGTGAGTGTAATTGAGCATTGATCAAATTTTTGATTATTTTTTTTGAACGGTCAAACGAAGCTTTATCTAATTCAAAAACTTGTATTGGATCAGATAGTTTTTTAGTAATTTTGACTAAATCATTCATATACTCTTGGTTTTTATGCTCTTGAATTATATTTGTTTGTTGAATACTGATATGTTCTCTATAATTGTATCTCTCTATGGCTATCCTTTCTTTCAAATAATTCTCTTTTGAATTTGGTTCAAATAGATTTTGTATTTCGCCGTTACTTTTTATCGGTTTTATTTTCCATTTTCTAAATTTGAATTTTTCCCAAATATTGTTTAACAAATTTCTTCTGTTGGCAAAGAATATGATTTGCTCAAAACTAGGTAATTCATAAGGAGATATTTCATTGTGGTCAAAGTTTTCTTCGTTATCGTAGTTTTTAGCATTATTATTTATATACCTGATTAAGGTTTCCGAACCTTCTATCAATGCTTCAGAATAATCTAACTGCGAGATTTTAACATCTTCAGAGTCATTAACTTTGTATTTAGCAACTTGACTTTCCATGCCTGTGTAAAAGCCTTCTTGATTTTCATTTTGTTTGGTAAGTAATCTATTTTGGTCTTCTATAAAGATACATATCATTTGCAATTGTTCTGAGAACGTGTATTTAGAAAAAAGATTTTTCTCTAATTCCTCAAGATAACTAACTACATTTTTATTTATAGTTTTAATTGCCAGAAAAACTTCATGAAATTTTTCTGTGAAGTCCACGAAATCCTGATCTTTATCCCTAAGTTCTTTACTTGCTAATATAAATGATTTAAATATAATATTTAACTTTTCTTGAGAGATTTTCGTATCAATCGGTTTTGGTAAGATATCATTCTGTAAAAGTTTTTCTTTGAATTCATCCGTATTATGTATATAAAGTTCTACGAGAAAAGATGAAGCTTCATTGACATTAGACTGATCTATATATTCTTTGAATAGTGTAAAATTCATGCATTAATCCCTCCAATGTTATTTAAGTAACTTTACGTATCGTATTTCATTTTTTAAATCAATTACTTACTTGTTTTTTAAACAAAAACGGCAATAGAGTAGTTACGACAGTAGACGTAATCCCTGAGGCAATTATTATATCCTACAAAATTTATCTCTCCCAAAGTAAGTTTATTCAGTAATTTCAAGCCTGCTAACCAAATAATAAAAAGTGCTGATAAATAATTTTAGTGTTCCATTCTCGATATGTCTTGGTGATCAACGTTTTTCAAGAAATTATTTATTAATTTCACGTACCATAATTTTTCTCGTATCGTTTCACCATTCGATAGAATGTACTGTTCGACAGATCCAATCGCCGCATCGCATCGACGGCTTTAATTTCCCCAGCTTTCCATTCCCAGTAAGCTTCCTTAAATGCTTCGGTGATCGGCGTTTCCGGTCGGCCAAATTTTACGCCCTGCCCTTGGGCCGTATCGATGCCTTCGCGCTGACGGGCGCGAATCCGTGTCCGTTCCTCCTCCGCCATCCAGGAAAGGATCTGCAGCACCAGATCCACAATAAACGTCTTCATGGTATCGTCTTGCTCTTTGGTATTCAGCAACGGCATATCCAACACCACAATATCACACTGGATCGTTTTCGTGATTTCATTCCATTCTTGCAGAATCTCTTCCTTGTTCCGTCCGAATCGATCCAGCGAATGAATGTACAGCACATCCCCTTTCCGTAGGATGCGTTTCAACAGCTGGTACTGGTCTCGCTGAAAGTTTTTGCCACTGGCCCGGTCAATAAAAATATCCCGTTCCAAGATCCCTGCTTCTCGCATCGAAGCTAATTGCCGGCTTTCATTCTGATCTTTGCTGCTGACGCGTATGTATCCATAATTCCGATACTCCATAGTTATGTACTCCCTTTTTGGAAATGAATGAAGAAATGACGGCTAAAAACCACCCATAACCCCCCTGTTCATTATGATACATATCAAAAACGATTTCTAGATGTTTTGAAAGGAAAAAACCGTGGATTTGACCATGGTTTGTATATGTATCAAAAAGTCTACTTTTTGATACATGTATAAGTCTGCAATTATTACATGGAATGTTTGCCCCCTCTATATGGTTCCTATACCGTTTACATATCTAAGATATATGATATAATGCGTGTAAGAGTAGATATTTCATTGGTTACACCAAACCCCCAACGTATGCTAGTACGTTGGGGGTTTTTCTGTGGTGCGGCTATTGTCGTCGCCCTAATGATTGTTATGTCGCCTATATAGCCAGTAGGCGAACATATTCCCGCTAATGACCACAATAAGTGGAAATAGAAGGTCGCTGAGTAGATATTCCACAGTTACACCTCCTTTCCAGGAAGTGTTCGCCTGAAAAGTGGACGACAGTCTTTATTGTATCACGGGACTTAAAAGAGAAATTTCTGAACCTTATAGAGGTAAAAGGAAGGGAATCTTTCCTTGGGGTTACGTCAAATAAATTTTCTTTTCTCGGACAAATAGTAGGCACGCTATGGCCTTTAAAGAATGATGTTGAATTTTATTAATACATACGGTCCATGAAATTTTTTGATTTATAAAAAAACAAACTTGATTTAGATCTCTATTCAAAAAATAGTAATACTAATTTATTGCACCTAGGATTATTAACTAGAGAATGAACAACTAATATTTTTTAGAGGAATAAACCGACCTTCACACTTTCTCCACATTTTTTCCTTACAATATGTAAGGGTCTGTCTACAATCACTCTGACCCCCGACTGTTCAACCAAGAAAGAAGGTTCATTAGTGCCGACACCTTATGATAATAACCAAGGACCACGCATCAATATCCTCGATCAAATACGCGGCGTGGCATTATTTGCGATTTTCATCGTCAATATCTCTGGGCTTGCCCGGGTCCCAATGGTTGATTCAACATGGCTGGACCCTTCGCTTGCAACCGTTATAGATATTGGTTTTGAAGATAGCGCTCGGCCATTATTTGCTCTCATGTTTGGCATCAGCCTGGTCCTTATTTATGACCGATTACATATGAAAGGCCTTAACCCGTATCCCATCCTGTTCCGGCGATTACTAGTCCTGTTTTTAATTGGCGGGCTTCACGGCTACTTCGTATGGGCGGGAGATATCTTACTGATGTATGCCTCCGCAGGGCTCGTATTAATCAGCTGTCTCCAGCTCCCTACCCGATGGTTGCTCGGCCTCGCATTCTTGTTTTGGCTGGGGTATGCCACAGGCATCGATCTGCTGGATGGGTATACTTCCGTTCAGATGGATCCCCATCAATGGCTGAAAGATGCCCTGCCCCCGGATCGAACATACCCGACCGGCATTGAATACCTCTTGATTGAATGGTCCTCTATGATTAATCATTTAGGTTATTTCTTCTTTGGCATGTATGCCTACCGCAGCGGCGTCTTTTCGCACGCCTGGCGGGCAAGACATCGAAAATGGCTGTTCTGTATTACTTCTCTCCTTTTGGGAATCCTCGGAAAAACAGGCATCTATTTGGGCGTAGAGACACCTTTATTGCATCATTGGGATGACATTTACGCTTTTTTCGTCAGCATGGGCGCGGGCTTGGGACTACTTCTACTAGGAACAAGCACCACCAGGGCAGCAAAGCTTCTTGTACCATTTGAAGCCGTGGGGAAAATGACGTTCACTCATTATCTTCTGCAATCGCTCATCTTCGTGAGTTTATTTCAGCCCAGCGGACGAACCATTTTTGATGGCCTAGGGATTTGGACTTCTCCGAGCTACATTTTTGCGTTGAGTATAGGACTGCTTCTGTTTGGGATGCAAATGCTCGTCAGCCCGTGGTGGTTGAAAACCTTTTATTATGGACCGTTCGAGTGGGTATGGCGCATGGGCACCCATCGAAAATGGATACCCATAGTCCGTAAACCCTCGGACCGTAATCAACATGATCGCTCTTAACGCCCGTGGGAATTAGGATTTCCGGGGTATTGAACCCCCATGGAATAAAGCAAAAAGCTGCTTCCCTGAATAGCCAGGAAGCAGCTTTTTGCATACCTTTTTTCGTCCTCGATCCTTATCGAAGCAGTTGGGCGTTAATCGCGACAATCACAGTACTCGCACTCATCAGCACAGCACCGACCGCCGGGCTGAGAAGAATGCCGATGGGAGCCAGAATACCGGCTGCTAAAGGAATCGCAACGATATTATATCCAGCTGCCCACCATAGGTTTTGAATCATCTTCCGATACGTTTTTCGGGACAAGTCAATTACGGAAAGCACATCCAATGGGTTGCTCTGCACCAGCACAATATCGGCCGTTTCCATGGCGACGTCCGTGCCGCTTCCAATAGCAATCCCAATATCTGCGGTAGCGAGCGCCGGGGCATCATTAATCCCATCACCGGTCATGGCCACTTTCCGGCCAGACTGCTGCACCTTTTTCACCTGGTCCGCTTTGTGGTCTGGGAGCACTTCCGCGTATACTTCTTCAATACCTAGCTGCCCGGCAACCCAGTCGGCGACCCGTTGATTATCACCGGTGAGCATGATCGGCTGAATGTTCTGCTCCTTTAGTTTTTCGACTGCTTCTTTGGCGGATTCCCGGACCATGTCCGCCAGGGCAATCATCCCCGCATACGTGTCATCGATCAGCACGAACACCACAGTCTTTCCTTCGGCCGAATACTGCTCAAAGATGGCTGTGTCATAATCAATACCCTGTTGCTGCATATAGCCCGGGCTGACAATGTGAACGCGTTGGCCTTCCACGTTTCCGCTCAATCCTTTTCCGGTCATGGTCTCAAACTCCTGAACGGCGGGAGGACGTCCCCCCTGCTCTTCCATTTTCCTCATGATGCCTCTGGCCAAGGGATGTTCCGACTGTTGTTCCACCGCAGCCGCATAGCGCAGCACTTCGTTCTCCTCGTAGGCGTTTGCTGCCTCGATATTTGTGACACCAAAATTCCCTTCCGTCAGGGTGCCGGTTTTATCAAAAATAACCGCTTCCACCTTCCGGGCGGTTTCAAACGGAGGCCGGTTGCGGATCAACAGCCCTTTTTTAGCCGAAATCGCTGTCGAGACAGAAACCACTAACGGAGCCGCCAGCCCAAGCGCATGAGGACAAGTAATCACCATGACCGTTACGGCCCGCTGAACCGCCATATCGATCGCATTTCCAAGCGCTATCCAAATGATAAATGTTCCAATCCCTGCCGCAAGGGCCAGGTAAAAAAGCCATTTCGCTGCCCGATTCGCCAAATCCTGGGCCCGGGATTTCGATTCCTGCGCTTCCTGGACCAGGGTGACCACCTGCGATAAATACGTGTCTTCGCCCGTTTTGGACACCCGGATCGTTAAGCTTCCGTCCTGATTCACCGCCCCGCCGATCACTTCTTCATCCACGGCTTTTTCCACCGGTACCGACTCGCCCGTCAGCATGGATTCATCGACGGAGGAGGAGCCTTCGATAATGACCCCATCCACAGGGACCTTCTCCCCTGGTTTAATCAGCACCTGATCGTTTTCCTGCAACTGATCGACCGGCACGTCTTCCGTGCTGCCATCGCTGTTCAGCCGATGGGCTTCACTGGGCATAAGCTTGATCAATTCCTTCAGCGCATTCGACGCGCCCATGATCGAGCGCATTTCAATCCAGTGACCCAACAGCATAATGTCAATCAACGTGGCTAGTTCCCAAAAAAAGTTCCGACCGGTCCACCCAAAAACGACCATCGTACTATACCCGTAAGCGACCACAATCGCGAGGGCAATTAGGGTCATCATCCCCGGGTTCTTCTGTTTGATTTCATCGATCGCTCCGGTTAAAAACGGCCAGCCGCCATAGAAAAACACGATCGTCGCTAAACCAAAGAGAATCCAAGAATCAAAGGCGAATCCCCACTCCAAACCGAGAAATTGTTGAATGGCGCTCGTTAACAGCAGGATGGGGATCGTCAGGATCACCGAGACGATAAACCGGCGTTTAAAGTCCTGAATCATCCTTTCATGATGCTCGTGATGATCATGTCCCTGGTGATGATCGTGCTCGTCGTGATCATCGGAAGCATGATGAGCTTCCTCCTGGTGACGTTCCTTTTCTTTATCTCCCATGATATACCCTTCCTTTCTGTACGTTTATGTTGACCAAAGCTGGTCCTATCGTATTTTTTCTCATGCATATATGAAGGTCGGATTCTAATAGAAATACCCCGTTTTTCCTATTAAACGGAGTATTTCAACGTATTTTTACACCTCAACGTCGTATCCTTGTTCTTCAATAGCTTCTTTCATGGCTTCCATGTTTACTTTGGAGTCATCAAATGTCACATCCACATGGCCAGCTTCTAAATCAACGTCCGCTTTTGATACCCCGTCTAACTCCTGCAGGGAATGTTCTACAGTCATTTTGCAGTGGCCACAAGTCATGCCCTGCACATTGAGCGTTTTTTCCATCCTTGTCACCTCCTTTTATTACTGCTGTTACAATTTCATTCGTTTTAATCGAAGGGCGTTCGATACGACACTGACCGAACTTAACGCCATTGCTGCCCCGGCGACCCACGGGGCAAGCAGGCCAACAGCCGCTATCGGGACGCCCGCTGTATTATAGCCAAACGCCCAGAAGAGATTCTGGCGGATGTTTCTAATGGTCGAATGGCTAATTTTGATCGCTTTCGGTAGAAGCAGCAACTCGCCCCCAAGAATCGTAATGTCGGCCGCTTCGATGGCCACTTCCGTGCCCGTGCCGATGGCGATGCCAATGTCGGCGACGGCCAGGGCGGGGGCATCGTTGATCCCGTCCCCGACCATGGCGACTTTTTTCCCCTTCATTTGAATTTCTTTGATTTTTGCCGCTTTTTCCTCCGGAAGCACCTGAGCAATCACCTGATCGATGCCCGCCTGTTTAGCAATAGCTTGAGCTGTTCGCTCATTATCGCCTGTCAGCATAATTACTTCCAAACCGGCTTCTTTTAATTCTTCAATGGCCTGGGGAGCTGTTTCTTTGATCGTGTCTGCCACAGCTACAATTCCTCGGTACTGACCATTAACGGCCACGAGCATGGCTGTCTTTCCTGCCATTTCGTACGCTGCCAGCATCTGTTCCGCTTCGCCCGCATCCACCTGGTTCCTATGCATCAGCTTCCGGTTGCCAACAAGAATGCGATAGCCGGAAATTTCCGCTTCGATACCATGACCGGGGACGGCTTGAAAGACATCCACGTCCTGCGTGTCTATCCCCTGGTCTGTAGCATAGGACACGATCGCGTCGGCAAGTGGGTGCTCGGAGCCTTTTTCGGCACTGGCTAACAATTGTAGCGCTTCCTTGTCACCAGTAAAATCGGTTACTTCTGGTTTTCCGTTGGTGATGGTTCCTGTTTTATCCAACACGATGGCCTGAAGAGCGTGTGTACGTTCGAGATGCTCGCCGCCTTTGAACAAAATACCGTTCTCCGCGCCTTTGCCAGTGCCGACCATAATCGACGTCGGCGTTGCTAGCCCCAAAGCACAAGGACAGGCGATCACCAGCACCGCGATAGCTGCCACCAGCGCAGGTTCCAGCTGGCCCGGCTGTACCAGGGAGATCCATAAAACAAATGTCAGAGCCGCCACTCCAACCACAATTGGGACAAAATAGCCCGAAATGACATCCGCGAGCCGCTGAATCGGGGCTTTTGACCCCTGGGCGTCTTCCACGACTTTCACAATAGAGGCAAGTGCCGTGTCTTTTCCTACTTTGGTGGCGAGCATTTCAATCGAGCCATTGTTGTTCATGGTGGAACCGATCACCATGGCCTCCGCCTCTTTTTCGACAGGGATGGACTCTCCGGTGATCATCGATTCATCGACAGAGGTTTTTCCCTTGGCGACGGTACCGTCGACCGGAATTTTTTCTCCGGGCTTGACTACTAGCCGGTCGCCAACGGCTACCTGTTCCACCGGGATCATGATTTCTTCGCCCTCTCTGATCACCCGTGCTTCTTTGGCCTGCAGATTAAGCAGCGACGAAAGCGCGTGAGTGGTCTGTGTTTTCGCTCTTGCTTCCAGATACTTCCCAAACAGGATCAGCGTAATAATGACCGCACTTGTTTCAAAGTACAGGTGGGGCATATAGGTAGGGCTGCCGATGGTTTTCAGAGCTTCGTACAAACTATAGAAATAAGCAGCGCTCGTACCCAAAGCCACGAGCACATCCATGTTGGCCCCGCCATTTTTTAGGTTCTTATAGGCCCCGACATAAAACTGCCAGCCGATAATAAACTGCACCGGCGTCGCTAACGCAAACTGGAACCACGCATTCATGAAGATGGCCGGTATCGAGAGGTTCAACAGATGGACCAACATGGTTAGGGCCAGCGGAGCTGTAAGTACAGCCGAAACCATCAATTTCGTTTTCATCTTATTGATTTCTTTTTCTTTATGGCTCTGTTTTTCCGCTGATGCCGCTTTCGGCTTCGCGTCATATCCCACTTGTTGCACGCTGCCGATGATGGCATCGGCGTCTGTTACCCCAGGGTTGTATTCCACGGAAGCCGTTTCGGTGGTGAGATTGACATTCGCGGCTACAATCCCTTCCTGTTTATTCAGCACCTTTTCAATACGGGTGGAGCAGGCCGCACAGGTCATTCCCATAACATCTAATTCCATTTTTTCTGTTAGCACGCCGTAGCCGGTATGCTCAATTTTTTTCGTAATCTCATCTATAGAAGATTTCTCTGCATCATAGTCGACGGCGGCTTTTTCTGTCGTTAAATTGACCTGGGCTTCCACCCCGTCCATTTTATTTAACACTTTTTCCACTCGGTTGGAACACGCCGCGCAGGTCATGCCTGTAATACCCAGTGTCGTATGATTTGGCTCGGCCATTCTACTCCCCCCTTTTATTTCGCAAACTGCTTCAAGACCGTCATTAATTCTTCGATGGATTCCTTGCCCTCGCCTCGCTCAATTGCCTCACTGACACAGTGATTGATGTGACGTTCGGTAACAGCAAAACCCACATGGTTCAAGGCGGATTGAACAGCACTGATTTGCGCTAATATATCCATGCAGTACCGGTCTTCGTCCACCATTTTTTGGATCCCGCGAACCTGCCCCTCCACGCGTTTTAACCGATTCATCACTTTATCTAGTTCCTTTTGCGTTCTTGGAGTCGTTGGGTGATCCTGCAGAAATTGGTCCATGAAAATCATCCCTTTCCCTCTTTGTTTATACTATACCCCTGTATGGTATAAAAGTCAACTGTTTGGAAACGAATGCATGATCCGGTATGACTGCTAACAAAGCCAGGAACTTTCCCTGAAATTTTCTCGTCTTATCCTTCTTTCCATGATTTCAATATGTTACCTTGTTTTTTCCCATTTAATCATTTTAGGCCATCGGCGTTTGACGTTCTTGTTATATCAAAGTTTTTCATGAAAATCGTCCAATTATATTATAAAAGCACCGTGTTTAGAAATGATGAAGAAAACGGAGGAAGCGTTCTTGACGTAACTTTTTAGGAAAATATGAATCAACATGGAGGGTTTTTAAAAATCTTCACATTTTCTCCATATTTAAAAGGTACAACCACTAGTGTACTAACTTTTATGTTCCAAGGAGGAAGAAAACGATGCAAAAACGGATGAAATTAGCAAGTACAGTAACAGCTTTCGGTCTACTGGTGGCCCCGGTAACGATGGAAGCTTCTCAAAGCGATGATTCCCATACCCCCAACTCGGTGTCATCTCCCCATGGAGAAATGATGGCATCTAGCTTAATGGCTGAAGGCAGCCAGGGCCCTATGGTGCATATGCTCCAACAAATGTTACAAGACCATGGAATATCGACCGACGTTGACGGCCTGTTTGGTCCCGAAACCAAACAAAGCGTG
The DNA here is from genome assembly GCF_054971385.1 of Marinococcus tarijensis. Classification (NCBI taxonomy): domain Bacteria; kingdom Bacillati; phylum Bacillota; class Bacilli; order Caryophanales; family Bacillaceae; genus Marinococcus; species Marinococcus tarijensis. The sequence continues at coordinate 19,771 of NZ_JBQOJA010000032.1, forward strand.
CAAGCGTTTCAAGACGAGGCTGAGATTGCCGTGGACGGCATGGTAGGTCCCCAAACCATGATGGCTATGAGCCAAAGGATGGGGCAAGACATGCCTCTTCTAAACACTGGTGACACGAACATGCATGTTCGTCACCTTCAATACATGTTAACCGAGCAAGAGATCGACACCACGATGGATGGCATCTTCGGACCAGAAACCCGGGAAAATGTGATAACGTATCAGCAAGAGCATAACCTTCAGGTCGATGGGATCGTAGGACCGGAAACCATGAAACACTTGATGAGCAGCATGAATCCCCAAGAGCATCAACAAACGATGGATAGGGGGATAAACGGCCCGAATGGGCCACACGATCAAATGGAAGGGCATAGCGAGATGAATATGAATCATTCCAGCTCGGGTGAAGTCCCGAATAACTTACAAAAAGCCGAAAATCCTACATTTGAGGTCGGGGATCAAGCCACCATGGAAGCTGCTCATATGGAAGGAATGGAAGGACAGACAGCAACCATTGTCGGGGCTTATGACACCACTGCCTATGCGGTGACGTTCCAACCGACGAACGGCGGGGATCTTGTCCAAAATCACAAATGGGTGATTCATGAAGAATTAAATCATACAGACGAAAAATCCTTACAGCCAGGCGATCAAGCCGTGATTGACGTGTCCCACATGGCCGGCATGGAGGGCGCTACGGCCACCATTGATACAGCGGAAAACACCACGGTTTACATGGTCGATTTCACTACCGCTGACGGAGAAGAAGTGATCAACCATAAATGGTTGACGGAAAGTGAACTGAGCAGCAACTAACTTTTATTCTAGTGAACGACCATTGGCCGAAACAAAGTTCCCCCTATATGGAGGGAACTTTTGTTTCTTCTATAAGCCACAAGCTCTGTTTTCCATAATGTTGAGGAATACACTTTTCTCGATAGAAAAAGAGGGGGGATAGACATGCATATAAGCCCTACAGACCGTCGGTTATTTTTAAAAAATACCCTGGGGCTGGACTCGGGTTACCGTTTAGGGGGAAAATTGCATTGCCCTTCCCATTATCAATGGCTGGAACAACTCTTCCACTCACTCATGCAGGATTTAGACATCCGTCAATTATTTCAACAACTGGCCTATTGGGACGTGTACACCTCCCGTCATGCCTTTGATGTTTTTCTTCTGGGGTCCCTGCTGGCCCAACACTTAAAATGGCCGAAGGTCCATGAGCTAGCGTATGGTTTGCTGCTTCATGATATAGGCAAAACAACGATACCCCGATCGATTTTAACGAAACCAACAGCCCCCAGCCTGACAGAATGGAAACTACTCAAAACGCACGCCAGGCACGGTCAAGATATATTACAAGCTCGTGGATTTTCGGCTACTACTGTCAGTATGGCCCAAGGGCATCATGAACGCTTGGATGGTAGCGACTACCCGCATGGGGTCCTGGCTTCTGATCTTGACGATCCCGTGCGCCTTTTAGCGGTCGTCGACGTCTATTCGGCTTTAACCCTGGACCGGCCGTACCTCCAAGCGGTGTCTCCCCATCGGGCGGTTCACATGATACGAAGCGAAGTCGGTCCGTTAGACCCCCGGTACGTTCGCGCATTCTGCGAGCTTTTGGGCATTTTTCCGTTAGGAGCCTCGGTGTCCTTATCGAATGGCACCACAGCGATTATCATTGATATCGATGAAAGACTTCCCACGCTACCCCTTGTGAAGGACAGTCAAACCGACAATACCTTTTACCTTCCGATCGACCAAACTGTCCGGATCCATCGATGGATCGGTCTTCTTTAGCATTTGTTTGCCTTTTCTATCCCGTTTAGTCTTTCATCAACACGTAAAAAAGCAGGAAACAGCCTCCCAGCGGAAGAAAGGTCCAGGAGCATACCAGAAACAGTTGATGCATATAGGTATGCACCGTTGTTATAGGCGCCGCCCAGGCCGCCGACATCGTCAAACAGGCCAGGCCGATCAGGATACATCCTCCTATGGCCATCCATTCCAACCACTTCATCCCCCGTCTCCCCCTTTCTGATGCTGATGAGTCTGACGGGCCAGCGTCAGCATTCGTCAAATTTATATCCTACGCCCCAGACGGTGTGAATGGGGTTTTTTTCTGGATAGAAGGCATTTAATTTCAACCGGAGGTTTTTCATGTGGGTGTCGACCGTACGCCCGTCTCCCATGTAATCCATCCCCCATATTTGCTCGAGCAGCAGGTCCCGGCTGAAGACCCTCCCCGGCTTCGCCACCAGCGTATGAAGCAGATCAAATTCCTTCGGAGTTAAAAGAACGGCTTCTTCCGCCCACCAAACCGATCGTTTTTCCGGATCGACCCGCAGGGGCCCCTGTCGGATCTCTGGAGAGCGTTCGAAGGACACAGGGAAATCATAAGAACGGCGAAGAAGGGCCTGAATCCGGGCGATCAGTTCTTTCGCTTCAAAGGGTTTGGCCAAATAATCATCTGCTCCCAGCTGCAAACCTTCCACCCTGTCCTCGAGACCGGCCCGGGCGGTCAGCATCAATATGGGTACAGCACTGGACCCTCGAACCGTTGCACAAACGGCCCACCCATCGGTTTCCGGCATCATGAGGTCCAAGACCAGCAGGTCATACGACTGCTTGTGCCAATAATCCAGGGCTTCTTGTCCTCCAGAAGCTTCGGTCACGTGATAACCTGCATGCTGCAGGTAGATCCGCAACATCTGTCTCATTGGGAACTCATCGTCGACCACCAAAATATGGTACCCCTCGTTGTTTTGCACCTTCGTCACTTCCTTTAATCCGCAGTGGTTTATATATGTGTAAAATAGAAGCAAAAGAACCGCTGGACGTGGTCCAACGGCTCCCCGTGCCCATGTTATTTAGCGATTTGTTCGCACGCTTCTGCACAACGATAGCAAGCATCGGCGCAGTCTTTGCAGTGCTGGTGATGATCGCCATGCTCAGCGCATTCATCTCCACACGCCCGGCAAATTTTTGCGCATAGAGCACAAATCTCTTTCGCAAAAGGACTATTACTTTGCATCGCTTTGGCAGCAAACGCGCATATGTCCGCACATTCGCGGTCCAAGCGGATACACTCAGCCATCATTTTCACATCGTCTTCCTTCAGACAGTCATCAAAACAGCGGTTGCATTGGTCCATGCAACGAAGACATTCTTGAATACATTCTTCGTAGGTCATTGAAACCATCCTTTCTTTTTTGATGTTTCCTCTTTCGAGGAACCATGGTTATTGTCCCCTCCTCATGTGAAGGAAATGTGAAGATTCAGCAAAAAATGGCTGTTTATGTTGCTTCTGTGTCTACCGAGGGAAAGATGAGAACGAAACAAGTTCCTTCTCCCGGGGTACTGGACACATGAATTTCTCCATCATGCGCATGCATTAATTGTCGCACGATCGCCAGACCCAACCCCGTTCCCCCACCTTCTCGGGATCGCGATTTGTCCACCCGATAAAATCGATCAAAGATAAACGGCAGTTCCTCTTCAGGAACCCCCATCCCTGTATCCATCACTGTTATCCTGGGCTGATGGTGCTGATGATAGGCCCCCTGAATCGAGATATTTCCTTTTTCCGTGTAACGCAGAGCATTGGTGAGCAGGTTGGTGAACACCTGCTCCAATCGCAGTTCATCGCCGTAGACCATCAACTCGTCCTCTATGTCTACGTGGAACTCTAGCCCCTGTTGGCGGGCAGGCAAGGCAAACCCATCGACGATGCGCCGAATCAATGGAGCGATCGCCACCCGCTTGTGGGTTAATACCAGGTGGCCGTCATCCATTTGCGTCAGATCGAACAATTCTTCCATCAGCCGATGTAATCGCTCCGTTTCCTTCGAAAGAATCGCCAAATAAGCTTCTCGGTCTTCCTCCTGGTCGTATAACTTTTCTTGCAGGATATGAGCGTACCCTTTAATATAAGTTATCGGGGTTCGTAACTCGTGAGAAATATCAGCTAAAAATGCTCGCCGGGCGTCCCTGTATTGTTTCAGATCCCGGGCCAGATCATTAATAGCTGTTCCCAGGGAGCCCACCTCATCTTTGGACGAATGATCTACCCGGATCTCCAGTTCCCCTTTGGCGATCTGGCGGGTGGCTTGTTCCATCCGTAGCAATGGGAACGAGAGGCGCCGGGCCAGTACAAGGATCCCACCAAACGCCAACAAAAATGTCCCGATGACGGCAAGCGTAATCAGTCGCTGGACTTCTTGGACCTCCTCGTCGATCGCTGCTTGGGACGATAACAGATAAATGCTTGCCGTCCTCTCTCCTTCGGCCTGCAGCGCTGTTCCCACCACCAGGTATTGGTTCCCTGTCGTATCGTTGGTATATTCGCGTTGGACCGTGCTTCCCGATTGGATGTCCGCCCGTTCTTCGGGCGAAACGCCGGCGGCAAAGGTGTTCGTGTTGTTTCCAATATGCCGAGTTGGTTGAAACGATTCGTCGAACACATAAACATCCTGATATTCTGCCGTCAATGTTTCAAGAACCGTTGTGGCCACAGCGCCATTTTCTTCATACATGGAACTATAATGCGAGACGCTTTGCTTCATTTCTTCCACTTCGCGTTCGAAAAAGAAACCAGAAATGACTTCATGAATGACAAACGTAAAAGGAATTAACACTATGAGAAATAAGGAGAACAAGAGAGCCGCTAACTTTACAGCAATATGTTTAGAAAATCGTGTCAACACCCTTCGCAACTTTCACGTCCCCTTTTGACGGTAAAACACCTATTTTTCTGAATCACTTAATTGAACAGGTGAAGATCCTTTCTCTAGCATCATAGCACACGACCCTGCAGGGGCACGGCAAAACGCGCAAGAGCCCTCGTCCATAAACGAGAGCTCTCTTTGGGTCTTTATTTGTCTTGTTGAAGGACCCGCCGTTTTTGTTCAAATTCGTCTTCGGTTAATTCGCCTTGAGCAAACCTTTCCCGCAACGTATTTAAGGAGGCGTCATCCGACGAGGTATATTTCTTGTTGTCCTTTTTAGAATACATGATAAAATGGACCATCGTATAGATCGCCACGATCACCAGCGCGATCAGGAGAAGCATCCAAATGCCCATCCCCATCGACATCATGGACGACATGTTTCCATTCATCATTGGCATATTTTCCTCCGTCATGGTCATCTCTCCTCTTGTTATTCTATACCCTCCAAGGGCACCTACCCATGCGTACTACCCTATCCATGCTTATCAAGCCATAAATATCTGGACCAACGTGCATGCTCTCCATATAGAATATCATCGCATACAAATTTGAAGAAAACGTGAAGATAATCATTTTTCTTCGCTTCTTCTCAAATCGTATTTTTATGTTTAGCTATTACTGCCATGTTTGCCTCTCAAGGTTCGTATTTGATTACTAACCTACATGTAATCCTTTTGATGCTGCTTCCCCTTGCGCTCTTTTATCTCATCAATTTCTTGTTAGCCCAAGGCCTTGGAAAGTATTTACCTTCTCCGTGGATAACATCGTCAGTTTGAACATGACCACGATTGCCAGAAACTCCCCCCTTGCTTTAGCGATCGTGCTGACCGCTTTTCCCGATCAGCCGCTCATTGCTTTGGCCCTGATTATCGGTCCTTTGTTGGAATTACCGGTGTTAGCCATCCTGGCCTAGGTGTTGTTACAACTGAAAAATAGTGCCAAGCAATCATAGTGGTCTCTTGAGGATCATTTAACTATTGGTTTATCCCAGGCTCATCACTTAACATAATCACGACTATAGGCAGTTTATAGATCAAAAGCTCCGCCTTAACCTCAAAGATTAAGGCGGAGCTTTTCATTCGAACTTTAACACTTAAATGATCCAAGCTCCCAATACTAAGAAGGAAGTACCAATGACTAATACAAAGCTCTTCGCCAGACTGTACGGCATCATATTGACTAATTTAAAAAGACTTTCCCACTCGATATAGCCGCTTGAATTAAATGTTGTATGATCTTTATAATCTTCTTTGCTTTTCATTCTCCATAGAGAAGAATAAAGAATTAAGACTCCCCAAAGTATAAAAATTAAACCCAGCAATATATTCATGATTTTCTCCTTTCATGGCATCAAAAGAGATATATTTGTCCCTTTATCAAGAGAAAAATGCAATGATGATATCGTAAAAGTAGTTAACCTAAGGGTATCATAGGTATGTGCAATTGGAAATAAATTCCCTTTTATTATCACATCATCTATCGTCCTTACATTACGCTAATGCTGAACACTCTCTCATAGAATAATGATGAATAGGCCTAGACTCAACGAATCGTTGAGTCTAGGCCTATATATATTTATTTATGATCGTTGGGGGACAGCTTTTTTTCCCTTATGGATGCAAAAAATAGAAAATATCAGGAGTATCGTTATGATTATTGGCTCCATCATAGAGGCCCAATACAATCCATCATTTTTGATGATGCTGACGAGGAAAATACCGAGTAAAACGCCAAGCCAAAATAAAACAAAAGATGGCCATCGGTGCCTTTGCTTACTATCTTGAATGACTTTTTCCTCCAAATTTTCATCACTCCTTAATAAATCATCGACGGTGATATCAAATAAATCGCTCAAGCTGAGAAGCACTTCGATACTCGGATAATTTTTGCCCGTCTCCCACTTTGAAATAGATTGACGACTAACATGGATTTGTTTCGCGAGATACTCCTGCGACCATCCCCTTTGCTCCCTGACTTTTTTTAATTTGTATCCAAACATACGGTTGGTTCACCCTCTCTGTTGGTTCCCATATTATTCGTGCAAACAGCTAACGTAAAGATACCTATACGCGCATCCTAGGGCAACGTTAGGTTGCTTTGCCCCAGTTCTCGTTAAAGAATTTCTATTTTGGCTTTTTTGAACATGATGTACCCCGAAAAGGCTTGGAGAATAGCTGGGAGAACGGTTAATAACGAAAGAAAGGAAGCAAACATAAATACATTGGCGGATACCCGTTGATTATACTTGGCCGTCCATAATCCCACGAGCGTGGCAATGATAGAAATAAAAACAATGCCTATAGGAATAAATGTGTAATGATCCACCATGTTTAAAACATCCGTCGCAAATTGATCATGAGACACATCTAGGGTTCCATTGGCGTGGGAACGTTGGATTTTCGGATCCAGCATCCGTGCTTCCACTGCCAAATACCGAGCGTATATATTTTGGGCTAACGGTTCTAACGTTAAAAGAAAAAAAGAAACGTAGAATAATACAGCAACAGCTATTGAAGATAATAAACGAACGACCTCAAACGAATATCTCATTTATTAGCCCTCCTATTGTTTACATATATTGTAAACGAGGAGATTTCTTAAAACAATTCTTCCGTTCACCTCTTTGAAATTAACCTAACACTATGATGCTGTTTTAAACTTATCGACATAACGGCCCTTATCGGAAGTCATAATGCGTTACATGACAATAGTATTGCCTTCAGTATACTTTATATATAATGTTATGAAACGCATGTCACTAATACTAACGATCTTTATAAAGTGCATAATATTATATGTTTTACATAAAAGGTTAAAATTAAATCATTCTTTAGGTTTGCCGATCAATAATACAATTTCACGCTATACACAAATGTTTATAGAATACATATTACTCTATATCATATGTGTGCTATACTCTACACAGAGATTTATATAACACACGAAGGGATATGTGTTACATGGAATTACAGTATAGACTTAGTGATTTAGCAGAAGAACTAGGTTTAAAAGAAACTACGGTGCGTAAATACTTTAAGCTCATTGAAAAACGAGGATATTACTTTCATCGTGATCCGGTCGGTTATTTAGTATTCAGTCAAGATGATGTAAATTTATTTAAAGAAATTATTCAAAAGAAAAATCATCCTGATAATACTTTAGAAGAAGCCATTGATTCTATTGTTAACGTTGAAAATGCTTCTTCTGAAAAAACATCTGAAGGCGAACATGGTTTAGTGCCCTATGAAAAATTTGAGTCCATGAGAGAAGAAATCGTTGAACTTAAAAACTTTATTTACGAACAGCAATTAGCATCTGAAAAACGCGAAAATATGTTGTTAGAAAAAATGGATAATATTCAAGAACAATTAAATCATCAACAAGAACAAAAGTTATTAGAACAAGAGAAAGAGCAAAATGAATTAGAGGAGTTTAAAGAAGAAATTAAAAACGAAGAAGAAAAGACTAAAAAGAAAAGCTTTTGGATTCGACTTTTCGGGGGGTAGGAATAGCTAGCTTAAAGAATAAGGAATTATGAAATCAGAAAAATAGTTTCTCATTAGATTAGATTAAAATTAGTCTATAAGGAAAACTATTCCAAGCATTATTGCTTATAATTTTTCATTGAGTTAAGATAAGTCTAATACACGGAAAAAGCAGCCAGTGTTGACGCACTGACTGCTTTAGGGTTTCTCTGCTGGCGGGCAGAAAAGAATATGATTTGTAAGTAGTTTACCTAATTCCTATATTATTTGCAAGGGGAAAGGTTTATTATTTGCACGTTTATCTTTTCACATACCTTATTCAGAGAGACTCTCAATCAAATTAATGATGGGAGTTTTTTTAATGGATATTTTGGATTTTCTTAGAGCAGACGGAAGTATTGTAGTGAATAAAAAATTAGCACATGAAATTGGACTTAATGAAGCTGTAGTTTATTCAGAGTTAGTTAGTTTATATAAATACTGGAGTGAACGCGAAGAGCTGACCGAAGACGGTTTTTTCTATTGCACATATGAAAATATCGAGCGTAATACTACACTCAAAGAAAAAGCGGCACTAAGAGCAATTAACAAACTAGTGAAATTAGAACTCATTGAAAAAGTGAGTCGTGGGTTACCTAGAAAAAACTACTATAAAATCACTCCTGGTATTTATCGTTTAATGAGCGACTGGAGCCAAGATGGCAATAAATATAAAGAAACGACCAAGGACCTCCCAAATGGCGGTACTGATAATGACAGTAGTTCTACCGTTAATAAAAGCTCAAATAACCGCCAAATTCAGAACCTCCAAAATGGCGGTTCTAATACCGACGAAATAGACGTGAAAGAACATCCAAAACGGCCGTTAAATAATACTGAACTAAATAATAATAAATTAAATAATACTGAGATTGTTAACAAGCAAGTTGACAATTCTTCATTCGAATATCAAGATACGTCCGACATTGAAAAAGAATATCTCCAAGAAGGCTTATCACCTGATGTCATTCAACGAGTCAAAGAAGAAATCGCCAACAAACAAGAACCGGTTCGTCATTACGAAGCGTATTTGCGAACGTGCCTGGATAATACCTTACATAAGCACCGCCTAAAACGAGACATGATTGACCAGCCGTACCCGCATTTACCAGCTAATCATCCGCTGAATTATAACTGGCTGCAGGATAACTGATAAACCCAGAAGAGGGGGGATTCGATGGCAGGCACCATCTCTAAGATGAATCGAAGTGTGAAGCAGTTGGAAAAAGAATTAACAACGATCGGTTTTCACGTGAAGATCGAAGCGGATTCCGATAGCATGACACAGTACCTGATCGTGAATCAGGGAGACGTTCCGGGAATCACGGTAAGTGATCGTCAATCGAAGGGAAAAAAGCGTGCGCAATGGGCCGCCGAAGTCGTGGTTACGGCTCCCACTGAGACGTATGAGATGAATACCTATAAGGATCCGGAAACCAAGCAGCCGTTTACCCATTACGTCGTGTCCTCGCACAAAGCGAACAAGATTCCGAAGCTCTGGAAATCCTTTGGAGAAGATTCAATGTAACCATCGTTGGTCATGAGCACGCCATAGAGCAAACACAGGAAGCCCATGAGCATCATTTATCTGTTTTTAGATGGTTAAGGAAAAGAAAGCACAGCCAAACGATTCTGTGGCTTCTGAGCGTCTTTCAAGATGGGCGGTATGGATGCAGGCTATCGATCGAAGAAAAGGTTCGGTTGGATAAAGCCCCATGTCGATGGTTACTGCAACGACTTCACCACAATCATAACGGCAACTAGCATCGTTAATAACCAGACGAGCTGCGAGGAGAAAAACCTAAAGCAGTCATTAACAGAGACGGAACGTGTTCTATGGATGCTCTACCAAGACATGATAACAATGCCGGTTAGCGTTTCGATGTCGGTCATAGAACAACTAGCTTTCGTGCCTATTTGCACCAACACTCTGCAAGAAGAGTTTCCGAACCAGTACGCTGAAGTGTCGAATACCTCCGGTTTTGTACACAAAACCGTGAACAGGCTGTACACAAAACTGTGACAAACCGCCTTTTTGGCGATATCAAGCAAAAACCCCGGCACTGCCGGGGATAGCACGAAGTGATATCATTTTTCCCTTATGCTCTTTCTGAATTTGAGCTTTTACAGGGTAGGTGTTCCAAAATGAGCTTATGGCATGACAGGTAGGGTGTTTGATTTTTGCTGTTTATCCGTCAGGCTATCGTTTGAAAAACGAACCAGAAGATCGACCAAAGGGAGTTCGCACAAACACATTTTTAGAATAAAAACGATGGGTGTACGTGCGCCCTAACTTTCTGTTTTTAGTTCCTTAAGTTTTTTATTCGTTCGAAATAAATCATAAATACTTGTGATGCAAATAAGAGAACCAAGGAAGATATATAATTCATGACGTTCAGAATAAAATGCTTCTTGTAAAGACAGTATTACAATAGCTATTCCGAAAATTATTAGTAACACATTCAGAATTATCGTTGTGATAAATTTTGTTTTTTTCAATGCAAGACCTCCTAAAAGTAAAAAACTTACAAAACTATTCTACTTGCTGGAAGGATGCTTATCGAGAACAAAATTTCCACCTCGAACCATTTCTTGGTTCAACGAAGAGAAGCAAATACCAACGCTCCCGTGCTCCCATTATTCGTTTACGAGAAGGAGGAACCATTTGATGAATCGCATCGATACCCGGTTAAA
>NZ_JBQOJA010000033.1:0-30127 GCF_054971385.1 Marinococcus tarijensis
GACCTGGGCTACCTCGACATCGCCAAGCCGAACGACCACTTCGGCTCGCAGACCGAAGCCGCCGTCAAAGCCTTCCAGCGCGACCATGGGCTGACCGTCGATGGCATCGCGGGACCGAAGACTCTCGCTAAACTCGGCGACGTGATGAAGCACCCGCCGGCCGACGATGACAGCGGAAGCAGCGACAGCAGCGTCCTGAAAGACGGCGTGCGCAGCCCTGAAGCGAAAGCGATGAAAGAAGACCTGTACGAATTGGGCTACCTCGACATTGCCGAGCCGAACGACCACTTCGGCTCGCAGACCGAAGCCGCCGTCAAAGCCTTCCAGCGGGACCATGGGCTGACCGTCGATGGCATCGCGGGACCGAACACTCTCGCCAAACTCGGCGACGTGATGAAGCACCCGCCGTCGGACGATGACAGCAGCGATGACAGTACCTCAAACGACAATGGCACCGGACTTTTGAAAGACGGCGTGGACAGCCCGGCGGCGAAAGAAATGAAGGAAGACCTTTATACGCTTGGGTATCTGGATATTTCGAACCCGAATGGAAAATTCGGTCCACAGACTGAAGCTGCCGTCAAGCAATTTCAACGCGACCATGGTTTATATGTAGATGGTGTAGCTGGACCGAAAACACTGTCTAAAATTAGTGAAGTACTTGCAAATCAAGATGAAAACGAAAATATTGATGTTGGAGACCCCGGCAACTACGGTTCAATTTCGATTATGAAAGTGGGTACTGTTCACGAAGGCGTAGCCCAATTGAAAATGGACTTGGCTGCTCTTGGTTTCATGAGCGTGAGCAATCCATCCACCCAGTTCGATTCCGCAACCGATCAGGCTGTAAAAGATTTTCAGCGTTCTAAAAATCTTGCAGTCGACGGTGTAGCCGGTCCGAACACGATGAAAGCTCTGCGTGCAGCATTAAACGTAGACGAAAAATATCCATCTGAATCCGCCGTAGCCGGAAAAACAATTGTTTTGGATGCCGGGCACGGAGGCAGTGATCCAGGAGCAACTGCGAATGGATTAAGAGAAAAAGATATTAATCTCGAAACAACAAAATACCTTGCAAGCAAATTGCGTGCAGCTGGTGCCAATGTAGTTATGACACGCGAATCCGATAAGTATTTGACGCTTTCCCAGCGCTCTTCTATCGGCAACAGAGCCAATGCAGATGCCTTTATCAGCGTTCATACAAATGCAGGCGGCGGTAATGGTATCGAAACATACTGGTACAGTAAGTACGAACGTGCTGAAAGTAAAGAGCTCGCTGAAGAAATTCAGGCAGGGATGGTCCGGGCTACCTCCGGCCGGGACCGTGGCGTAAAAAAAGGTAACTTCCACGTGATCCGGGAAACAAAAGTACCATCCGTATTAGTGGAACTTGGTTTCATCGATAATTCCACAGAAGCATCTTATCTGAAGCAGAGCTCCTACAGAGAAAAGCTCGCGGAAGGAATTTATCAAGGTACCAATTCTTACTTCAGCAAAAATTAATAGTAACGAGCTGCCCATGTGGGCGGCTCTTTTTCTTTATAATAAGTAAAAAATTTTATCCCATACTATTATAAGAGGAAAGCATCTTTTCACTTAATTGGAAGAAGTGTACAATAGACCAAGTAAAAAAAGTAATTAAATTAAACGGCAAATTTTTAACTGAAATGGATAATATAAACTTATAATTAAAAAGGGAGCATGCATATGCAGGCGGTTATTACCAGCGCACTCATCTCGATTGCAGTAGAAGCAGGGCAGGAAATCATGGATGTATACAAGCGGGATTTTAAGGTCGAGCATAAAGAGGACGATTCTCCTCTGACAGAAGCGGACAAGCGCGCCCATAATGTCATTGCCAAAGGGCTTCATGAAGCAGATCCGGAAACTCCGGTTATCAGCGAAGAAGGAAATACGGTGGATTATGAACAGCGTAAAAATTGGAAGTCCTTTTGGCTTGTAGATCCACTGGATGGTACGAAAGAATTTGTGAAGAAAAATGATGAATTTACGGTAAATATCGCAAAAATTGAAAACCAATACCCGGTTATGGGTGTCATTTATGTGCCGGCGCGTGATGTGCTGTACGTTGGCGGGCAATCCTTCGGAGCTTACAAGGTCAACGAAGTCAGCTCCAGGCTGCCGCTCAGTGAAGAGCTGCTGAAGGAGTATGGCGAAAAGCTGGCGGCTTCTGAGCCTGAAGAAGAAGTTCATGTCATAGCCAGCCGATCGCATATGTCAACGGAGACCGAAGCTTTCATTAATGAACTGCAAGAAACCTACAGTAGAGTGGACGTAGTATCTGTTGGGAGTTCGCTGAAGTTCTGTTTGATCGCAGAAGGAAAAGCCGACTTTTATCCGCGCTATGCACCAACCATGGAGTGGGATACGGGGGCCGGCCAGGCAATTGTAGAAGCGGCCGGAGGTACTGTGGTTCGTTACGAAGACCACCAAAGATTTTTTTATAATAGAAAAGATCAAACCAACGGCTGGTTTGTAGTGAAATCGTTTTAATTCATTTTCTGGTGTTAAATTATAAACGAACGTAAAGAGACTCCCGCAGCGGGTCTCTTTTGCTGTATAATCATTCCTATAAGAATGGTAAGAAATTGAGGGGTACATAGATGACCATTGAGATGGTTTTTGTCATGATGTTAATTGTTGGTATGCTTTTAGCGCTTTTTTTTGAATTGGCCCGGCCGGATATGGTCGTTTTTTCAGTGCTGGTCGTACTGATGCTGACAGGAATTCTTTCAACTGAACAGGCGTTAAGCGGTTTTTCAAACGAAGGTATGCTGACAATTGCTTTATTATTCATTGTCGCGGGGGCCGTGCAGAAAAGCGGAATTGTCGAGAGGTTCATGACCAGGTGGCTGCAGAAAAGCCGCGGTCCTGTTTCCTCTATGGTGAGAACCTTTATTCCCATTTCGGGAATGTCGGCGTTTTTAAACAACACACCGATTGTGGTGGCCTTCACGCCGGTTATCAAAAAATGGTGCGAAGAACGGGGATACGCTCCGTCCAAATTTTTAATCCCTCTGTCTTACGCTACGATCATGGGAGGAACAATTACACTTATAGGAACGTCCACTAACCTGGTTGTTCATGGGATGCTGCTTGATTACGGTGAATCAGGGTTCAGCATGTTTCAACTGGCAGCAGTGGGGCTGCCGTTAACAGTGGTGGGACTGTTGTACTTGTTTACAATCGGCTACCGGACGCTTCCTGCATACGAAAACGGAAAAAAACAAATGGAAGAAGAAGCGAAGGAATACTTATGTGAAATGAAGGTGGAGCCTGCCTTCCCATATGTGCGGAAAACAGTACAGGAAGCGGGGTTGCGTGATCTGCAGGGTATGTTTTTGATTGAAATTATCCGTAAGGATGAACGGATCTCTCCCGTCAGCTCAAATACCATTGTACAGGCGGGTGATCGTTTAATATTTACCGGCGTACTGGAAAAAATGGCTGACCTGCAGCGTTCCCCGGGTCTGACGTTAAAGACTGGGACAGATCTGACACTGGATGACCTCCGGGACAATACGAACCAACTAGTGGAAGCGGTAGTTTCCCACCAGTCCTCCCTGCAGTCTAAATCTATTAAACAGGCCCAGTTCCGCTCGGCTTATGACGCCGGGGTGGTCGCGGTGCATAGAAATAATGAACGCATTCAGAGCAAGATAGGCGATATTCGTCTTCGGCCTGGAGACTCCCTTCTACTGCTGGCGGGCTCAGATTTTTTACAGAAGTATCGCAGCTCTACAGATTTTTACGTCGTTTCGGCGCTGAATACCCCTGACACGATCAAGGAACCGCCTGCGAAAGGATGGTTCTCTCTGGCTGTACTGATGGTGATGATTGCGGTAGTAACCATCGGATGGCTCAGTATGTTTCAGGCAATGGCGCTCGCGGTACTTATTTTTCTTGTAGGACGAATTATTACGCCTGAAGAAGCGAAGCGCAATGTCCAGTTTCAAGTGCTGCTGCTTATTGCAAGTGCATTTGGTGTGGGGAATGCTATGACGGAAACAGGGCTTGCTGCCTGGATGGCCGGGGGACTGCTTTCCTTTGGAGAGCCTCTTGGAATGGTTGCTGTGCTATTTCTTATTTACGCGTTAACCAATATATTCACCGAGCTGATTACTAACAGTGCGGCCGCGGTGCTGATGATCCCTATCGGTTTAAGTATCGCGGACAGCTTAAATGTGGAACCGACGGCCTTTGCGGTAACCATTGCCATTGCGGCTTCAGCAAGTTTTATCACTCCTATAGGCTATCAGACAAATTTAATTGTCTACGGACCGGGAGGCTATAAATTTTCCGATTATTTGAAAGTTGGCATGCCGCTTACGGTAATTTCAATGCTTGTTACGGTCGGAGTGGTTTCATATCTTTACTTTTAACTGTTGTATATGAAAGCGGTTTGGAAGAGACTCTCCAAACCGCTCAGCGGTTATGATACACTGAGAAAGTCTGTCTTATTAATAGTCAGGCATACAAACAAAAATACATAGTTAGGAGCATGGAAGATGAGCCCTTTAGTAACGGTTATAATGTCTACTCATAATGCCGAAAAATATATTGATGAATGTCTGCAAAGTATTGCTAACCAAACATACTCGGAATTTGTTGTTTACATAATTGACGATGCTTCAATTGATAGTACTGCGGATAGAGTACAGGAATTTATCAAAAACGATAAGCGCTTCCGTCTTATAGATATCCATAAACAAAATCAAGGGCTTACTCCCACAATAAATGTATTGTGGAGAATGGCGGAAACAAAATATGTAGCACGAATGGATGCAGACGATGTGATGGATAAAGAACGTCTGGAAAAACAAATTCAGTTGCTGGAGCAATACGAAGGCCTTGATGTGGTAGGGTCATATGCTATGAATATAAATGAAAAAAGCGAAGAAGTAGATATAAGAAAAGTTCCTGTTTATCACAAAGATGTGAAAAACATTCTTCCATTGGCCAGCCCGGTCATTCATCCATCGGCGATGATACGCCGCAGTGCTCTGAAAGCCGTAGGAGGCTACAATGAGGCTTATCCTGTGGCGCAGGACTACGACTTATGGTTTCGACTGATGGGTAATGGGAGCGGCTTTCATAATATTCCAGAAACACTTCTCTATTACCGGATGGAAGAACATCATTTAAAGAAGCGTAATCTACGTTACCGGTGGCTTGATGCCAAAACCAGATGGAAAGGCACGAAGCTGATCAATAGTTCGAAGCGGACGAAACTAGCATCTTTAATTGTTTCTGTAGGTATGCTGGGTATGCCTTCGTTTCTGAAACCGACGATGATGAAATTAAAAGAACGGATAGATCCAAGATACTCTAAGTTTTAAAACGGGGGCTTATTAAGTTTAATTGTAGAAGCTTTTAAATTGATAAATGGAAATTTCCGGATTTCGTCTTTACAATCTGGAAGATTTTCGTAATACTTAAAAATGGAATAATGAGCAGGGGGACATCTCATGAAACGATCAATTGGATTATTTATCCTCGTCCTGATCACGGCTGTGGTGCTGATTGCGGGCTGGCTGTACTACCAGGACCGCATCGATAACGCCGGGGGCGCAGAAAGCGGCAGCGAACAGCAGAACGGTGGCAGCGGCGCCTCCTCCGAAGGCGGCTCAGAGAGCGGCATCAACGCTGAAGGGCTCGATGCCGGACTGCAGAACCAGCTCGAAGAAGCGGAACAGTCCGGGGAACCGCTGCGTCTTGTCGTGGCCGGTTCCGGGGCAGTGACCTCGGAGGGCGACAACAGCTTTCCGCAGCAGCTGGCCGATCGGATCGAGGAGAACTGGAACGGGGTTAACACAGAAGTAGAAACGATTACATATGATGAAAGCACGTCCCTTGAGGTGCTGGATGAAGGCGGGCCGGAGGAAATGGCCGGGGCCGGTGCCGATTTGTTTATCTTTGTGCCGTTTGCGGTGAATGATAATGGAACGGTCAGCAGCGATGATACTATTTACGCCACCCGTGAAATTACGGAAGCGGTGCAGGAAAACGACAGCGCGTACTATATCAGTTCGCCGCAGCCGTGGTATGAAGCGCAGTATTACTTAGAACAGCTCGACGCCGTAGAAGGATATGCCGACGAAGCCGGGGTCACCTACCTGAACCACTGGAGCGCCTGGCCGGCGGTGGATGATGAAGAGCTGATTGACTATGTCGGTGAGGACACGCCGGTGCCGACTGAACAGGGGCACACAGCCTGGACGGACGGCATCTGGCAGCAGTGGACAGAAAACGGGTCATAAAAAGGTCCTGCTTTTTGGAAAAACGGACCGGGGCACGCTGGAATATGCTATACTACGCCTATAATGAATACAGCACCCGGCCGATATAAGGAGTAACGAGCAGAAATCAAAAGGAGTGTGCGCGTTTGGCACGAAAAAGAAAGCAAGAGACGAACACGAATCAGCGGAAGCTCATTACCTGGCTGAATAGCAAGTCCCCGGTGTCCGAGCAGTACCGCACGATTCGTACTAATATTCAATATTCCTCAGTGGATAAAGAAATGCAGACGATGGTGGTTACATCAGCAGGCCCGGGTGAAGGAAAATCCACCACGGTGGCGAACCTCGCGGTAACGATGGCCCAGCAGGAAAAAAAGGTGCTCCTCGTGGACGCCGACCTGCGTAAGCCGACCGTGCACTACACGTTCCGCCGCATGAATACCCACGGGCTGATCAACGCCCTGACAAATAACGGGGAGTACGCATCATACGTACAGGAAACCGAAGTGCCAAATCTCGATATTCTGCCGAGCGGCCCGATCCCGCCGAACC
Source organism: Marinococcus tarijensis (assembly GCF_054971385.1). Classification (NCBI taxonomy): domain Bacteria; kingdom Bacillati; phylum Bacillota; class Bacilli; order Caryophanales; family Bacillaceae; genus Marinococcus; species Marinococcus tarijensis. Next base: position 6,813 of record NZ_JBQOJA010000033.1, read on the forward strand.
CGTCCGAGATTCTCGGAAGCCGTTCGATGGCGCACCTGGTGGAGCTCGCCCGTGAACAGTACGACGTAATTTTGTTTGATGCGCCGCCGGTGCTCGCGGTGACGGACGTTCAGGTCATTTCCCGCCACTGCGACGGAAGCATTCTCGTCGTCAAAGCCGGTGAAACTGAAAATGACGCCGCCCGGAAGGCCAAGGACCTGCTTGAAGTGAGCGGTGTGCCGATCCTCGGCTGCATCCTGAACCAGAAAAAAGGCATGGATCAAAGCTATTATTATTATTACGGTGGATAAATACAACGAACCGGCTCCTTAAATTCAAGAGCCGGTTCGTTTATTTTGCTCATTAGACTGCTTATAGTGCTTTCGGTAGTTCCATTGGCTGAGAATACTTAAAATGAGGGCAGCTATAGTTAAGACAACAGTACTTGAAGCTGAATGATATAAATCGAAGAATAAATATAAAATAGTGTTTGTGAGTAAAAAGAGGAAAACTATAAGTATATTAATAATCCAGAATTTCCTTTTCACTATGCTCCTCCCAGTTCAAACCGGCTCCTAAATTCTAGGAGCCGGTTTCTTTGTGCCGCCGCTGGAAATAGGCAATTGCTTCGCGGCGGTTGCGGACACCGATTTTCCGGTAGATGGCGGTCAGGTAATTTTTGACGGTGCCGAGCGTTAAAAACAGCGTATCCGCGATCTCCTGGTTGGAGTAGCCGGCAAGCAGCAGATCCACGATTCTTCGGTCCTGCAGGGAGAGTTCGGTGGTGTCCTCGGTTTCCTGAAAACGGGCAGCACCGTCCTTCCGGTCCCGGGCAGCGAGCTGGTCGCTCAGCGTTTCCGAGACGGATGTGGGAAGCACCATCTGGCCGCGGGCCACCTGGCGCACGCAGCGGACGAGCTCCTCGCTTTCCCAGTCCTTCAGGAGAAATCCCTTCGCGCCATTGGCAAGCGCCTGGATGACGTTTTCGGCATCCACGTAGGAGCTGAGCATAATAAACTTCGTCTGCGGCGACGTCAGCTGAAAGTCCGGCAGCCATTCAATACCATTATTGCCCTCTAAGTACACATCAAGCATCACCACGTCCGGCAGCTCGTTGGTAAGCATCATTTCTGCTTCTGCCCCGTTTCTCGCAATACCTACCACCTCCAGATCCTCTTCAAGCTCCATAATCATCGCCAGTCCGTCCCGGACAATGGCATGGTCATCAACAATTCCTATCCGAACGGTATCCATCTGCAGATCCTCCTTCTTATACGTATCCTGGGATTTACGCATACAAATAGTCAGTTTCGTATTATGACAGGGTGTAAGGACTCTCGTCTTTCACCGGCAGGCGCAGTTCAAGCGCCATGCCGTTTCTGTCTTCTGCAATTGCTTCGAAACGAAGCAGGCCGCCGAGCTCTTCAGCCCTCGCGGACAACCCGCGCAGGCCGAAGCCGTAGCTGACGTTTTTTGCAGCTGTGCGCCCATTGTCTTCAAGCCGGGCGATCAGCTGGCCGGGCACCTTGGTGGACAATGTATAGGAAAAATACGTGCATCCGCCGTGGCGGAGGCCGTTGGTGAGCCCCTCCTGAAGCATCCGGTACAAAAGCATCTCCTGCTCCGCCCGGAGCAGGGGCAGCGGCTCATCAAACTGCCAATCGATCCGCACATCCGACGTGTCACGGGTGGAGACGAGGAGGCCCTCGAGCGCAGCCGAAAGATCAATAAAGCCGTCGGTGTGCGCCATGGAATGGGCCGTTTTCCGGATTTCCTTCATGGTCTCCTGCACCTGGTGCTTGGACGTCTGCAGCTGGGTGCGGGCTTTTTCCACTTCGCCTTTTTCGAGCAGCCGTTTGGCTGTCTCCAGCGCCATCATGGAGGTGGTCAAGTAATGGCCGGCACTGTCATGAATGTCCCGGGAGAGCTTCAGCCGCTCCTGCATGATAGATTTGTCCTCCATCTCCCGGTGATACAGGCGGAGCCGGTCATAGGCCCGCTGCAGCTCATTGCGCTGCTCGGTGGAGCGCTTGGCCAAATAGCTGAATCCCCAGAACAGCACATATTCGATAAAACGGGGAAGCACAAAGGCGATACCGGCAGTCGCCGGAAACTCTTCGTGAAAGGCTGTGGCACTAACAAACCCTGCGTAGCAGAACAGCATAAACGGAAAGCTGAAGCGCCTCGGCGCCCGGTATCCGAGCTCGGCAATCAGGACGAAAAAGAGTGTCTGGGGCACAAATCCTCCGGCAATTGCCTGGACTGCCCAAGCAATGACGAACTGGAGGCTAATGACTATCACCGAGGAAAAGCGGGCAAGCGGTATGGATAAAAGCACGAGCCGGGTCACCTGGATAATACCAAATACCCAGCAGAGGACTGCGGCAAGCCACCGCTCGTCCGGCGACTCCATGTATACGAACAGTCCGGCTGCGATGATGGCTATGAATTGGATCGTATACATGAAGATTCGCTGGCGGCGGTTCATTCAGGTCCACTCCCTTTCGCCGGGGCAATCCCGCGCGGGGTCCCATCTTCCTAGAAAAGGTCATATGACTATTAACATTTGTGTGATTATTAATGACTAGGTAATTACTATTAATAATTATACTGGACTATTAATATAAAAGAAACGGCAACAGGCAAAATATTCTAAAAAATATCAAATAGGACATTTGCCTTACTCGAGAGGAAAGAGGTGAGTACATGATTGAGATGCATGCCCACATTCTTCCTGGCTTTGACCACGGACCAAACACGATGAACGAAAGCCTGGAAATGGCCAGGCAGGCAGCGGCGGCCGGTGTCAGCATTATTTACGCAACGCCGAGATACCGGTATCCGTCGTATGATTTCGGGGCCGTTTTCGTAACAGAGGCGGTAAAATTTCTGAATTTTCAGCTCCTGAAAGCCCGGATTCCGGTTCGCGTCCGCTCGGGCCAGGAGATCACCCTGTACGATGGAATGGAAACCGATTTGGAAAGAAAAAGGATTCTGCCGCTGGAGCATACCAATTATGTACTCGTTCATATGAATGAAACCCACAGCTTTTTATACGTCCGGCAGATGCTCAGAAAACTGTACAATCACGGGTTCATTCCCATTCTTTCATCGCCGGAGCGGCTGCAGATGTTTCAGAAAAGGCATGGGGGCCTTGAGACGCTCGTAAATGAAGGAGCAGCCGTGCAGATCAGTGCCGGAGCACTGCTCGGCCGCGATGGAAGAAGCGACAGACGCTGGGCAAAATATTTTTTAAAAAAACGTATCGTGCACTTTGTGGCCTCGAATGCGTGCAGTGCTTATGACCAGCCGTTCTGCCTGGATCAGGCGTACCGGCAGTTTGTGAAAATGCAGCGACTGGGGGAATGGGAGCGGATGCAGAAAAATACGCATCTGCTGCTGGAAGGGGGAAGGGTCACACCGCCGGCACTGATACTGCAATAGGCCGGCAGCGCACATAATCCGTATTGATGAGGGGACTGAAGGGGGAGATGGTTTTGCATCAATTAGTAACATCCAAAACAAGACTGCGGCTCGTAATGAAGTTTTATCTGACAGAGGAAGAAACGTATCTGCGTGAGCTCGTGCGCGAATGCAAGGAGTCAACAAATGCGATCCGCCTCGAGCTGCGCCGGCTGTATGACATGAATTTAATTACCGACCGCTGGGTCAAAAACCGCCGCTACTACAAAATCAATAAAAATTACTACCTGCACGGACAGATGGAGTCGCTGATTAAACAATACTTATACTGGGACGAGCTGCACGAACAACTGAAGGGCATCGACTGGAAGACCATCTACATTACGCCCGATCCGAAACGGAGCTCGCCGGTGGAATACGTGATCGAGGTGGCGGAAAATTCTCCGCACTGGGGCAAGCAGTTTTATCTCGGAGAGGGAACGACGGTGACATTCGCAACGACTTCCATGCTGAACCATATTGAGCAGGTGCTGATCAGCGTAGCCAGGCAAAAAGAAAAAGTATCATAAAAGGAGGCCGTCAGGTTGGATAAACAGGCGAAAATTTACGTAACCAATCATCAGGAACGGGCAGGCAGCGCCATTTATCACTACCTGTTAAAGCAGGGATACGAAAACGTGGTCGTGCAAAGCGGCATCGACACAGGGATGGAAAGCATTCAGGCCATGAATACATTTTTTGCGAAGGAAAATATCGAGTACGTGTTCATGACTGACGGCTATGAGTACGCGGAAGCAAATACAAAAGCAGATCTGCAGGCGAGGCGCTGGCAGCAGACGAACGTGCTTGAGGCCTCCGCCCGGTATAACGTGAAAAAGCTGCTGTACCTCGGCGATATTCACGTGTATCCGAAATACACCCCGCAGCCGCTGAAGGAGACGTTTCTGCAGCGGGGGATCATTGACGAAGTATACGCGGAACAAACACAGGTGACCCGGGAGGGCATCGCTCTCTGCCGGGCCTACAACCGGACCTCCAGCACAAATTTCTATATTGCGGTGGCGCCGTGGATGTACGCAGTGGAGGATATGAACAAACGAAGCGGCATGGTGGCCGATGCGATGCAGCGGTGTATGCAGGCCCGGGACCAGTGGCAGGCGAAGGTGGAGATTCCAGAAAAAGAACCCGCCTTCCAGGAGCTCATCTACGGCGAGGATTTGGCATCGGGCTGCGTGTTTGTAATGAATCACTACAATGAAAAGGGACCGGTCAATATCGGCACCGAGCGGGAGGTGAGCGCAAAGGAGCTCGTCATGCTGATCAAGCGGATTACCGGCTACAGAGGCGCCGTATTTTTTACAGGCTCGGGTTCCGGCGGGATGAGGAGAAAGACGCTCGACACGTCAAAAATCAACCGATACGGCTGGTACCCGGAAGTATCGCTTGTCAAAGGGCTGCAGGCCCTGCATCAATGGGAAATTGAGAGGGACCGCGCCGGCCGGGCGTAAGGGCGCTCCCTGCAAGGAATGAATCGAAACAGATACCTGGGGGAACGCCGGATGATCGATATACACACACACATTCTGCCAGGGCTCGACCACGGGCCGGAGGCAGTAAACGAAAGCATTGCCATTGCGAAGGAAGCCGTCGCAAACAATATTCAGACGGTTTTTGCCACGCCGCATTACCGGCCCGGCATCTATGAAAATGACGGTCTGACCGTGAAGGAAGCGGTGCTCGATTTTAATACCCAGCTCCGGGCCGAAGGCATCCTGCTGCATGTAAAAAGCGGCCATGAAATTACGCTGCATCAGGGGATGACAGATGACCTTTTATCCGGGCAGCTGCTGCCGCTTGAAGATACAAATTATGTGCTTGTGGAAATGCAGACCGGCGACACCTTCGCTCGTATTAAAAGGCTGTTTTACTCCATGCAGCTTGAGGGCTATATTCCGATCATGACGCATCCCGACCCGCTGTATTATTTCGTTTCCCACGGGGCGCTTTCGCAGGTGAGTGCGGAGACGGTCGCAGGAAAACGCGGCCGCAAAAAACAGCGGTTCGCCCTGAAGCTTCTGCGGAAAAACCTGGCTTATTTTATCGCTTCCCAGGCAGACAGCGTTCCATTTCGCTTAAAGCCCGCCTACGAACAGACCGCTGCAGCTCTCGGCCTGAAAAAAGCCCGGGAGCTGCAGGAAAATACGAAGCGACTGCTGGTCGGTTCGCCGGCGTTTGTGGACCCGCCCGAGCCCCTGCACAAAAAACGTGCTTTTTTTAAACGAATGTAAGGAAATTCTGTCCAAAATTTCAGGAAACAAGGAGGAAGTCAGATGCGATTAGTCCTGTTATCCGGAGGATCGGGAAAGCGGTTGTGGCCATTGTCCAACGATACGAGATCCAAACAGTTTTTGAAGGTGCTCGACGGGCCGGACGGCCGGAAGGAGTCGATGGTCCAGCGGGTGTGGAGACAGCTTGAAGCATGCGGCCTTGCCTCCTCAGCGGTGATCGCCACCTCGGAATCACAGAAAGATCTGATCAGGCGCCAGCTCGGGGAAGAGGTGCCTCTGGTGATGGAGCCGTCGCGCCGTGATACGTTTGCGGCTGTGGCCCTTGCAGCGAGCTGCCTGTTTTCTGTCGAAAAAGCGTCTCCGGAGGAAGTAATTGTAATGCTGCCGGTCGACGCCTTCGTAGACACCACATTTTTTGAAAATTTTGAACTTTTAGAGCGGTTGATTCAGGAAGGAACGAGTGATATGGCCCTTATCGGAGTGAAGCCTGTGTATCCGTCCACCAAATACGGCTATATTGTACCCGGAAGCCGGAGAAAGGGCACCAATGCTTTTGCCGTCGAGGCCTTCACGGAAAAGCCCGGAGAAGACAGGGCCCGGGAGCTCATCGAATGCCAGGCGCTCTGGAACTGCGGCGTATTTGGTTTTACGATGGCTTATCTGCTCAGCATTCTCGAAGAGGAAGGGCTGCCGTTTGAATACGAGCTGCTGAAAAGCCAGTACCATACCGTGCCGAAGACAAGCTTTGACTACCGGGTTGTGGAAAAGGCCGAAAAGGTCATTGTTTTACAATACGAAGGCGACTGGAAGGACCTTGGCACGTGGAATACGCTCACCGAAGAGATGGCCGCAAACCAGACCGGGAAAGGCGTCATTTCCGAAAGCTCGGTCAACACGCACCTCGTGAACGAACTTGACATTCCGGTCGCGGTCATCGATGCCAGCGATATGGTGATTGTCTCGAGTCCTGATGGCATCATCGTTGCCAGCAAAGAATCAAGCTCGCAGATTAAAGAGCTGATCAAGGACTTCCGCTACCCGCAAATGTACGAGGAGCGGCTGTGGGGATGGTCACGGGTGCTCGATTACGCCAAGTATCCGGACGGCCAGATGATGATCACAAAGCGCATCCTGCTGGAAGCTGGTAAAAACTCGACGCTTCATTACCACCATAACCGTGATGAGGTATGGACGGTGGTGCGCGGGGAAGGCGAAATTGCAGTCGACAACCATATGTACCGCATCAAAGCGGGCGACGTTGTCCACCTGCCGGCCGGCACCAAGCATGCGCTCCGGGCCACCAGTGATCTGGAAATTGTGGAGGTGCAGACCGGTATGGACATCAGCGACGACGACACCATCCGGGTCCATGACACCTGGGACGACGTGCTCCGTGCCCACAACGGCTCCGCCGCCAAGTTTATTAAATAGCTTTCCTGAAATTTTCGGTCATGTCTCCTGCACCGGTATCACGCGGAGGCACTCGGCAGTGCCAAGGGCTTCTGGAAAAGCCTTAGACGTTGATCGTCAACAGCGCTGCGTGAGGAGAGGTTCAATGCCTCCGGTTTACCTGCGGCGGCCGCGCATACAACGCTGCTGCAGATGGAAAAACAAATCATTGGCATTCAGTCTTCAGTCATCTGTTTTGAATAGATGCAGGTACTGCACAACGCCAAAATCTTAAAGGAAAAGAGGAGCATTAGTGGAAAAACATGCGTGCATATATGTAGCCGGACACCGGGGGCTGGCAGGCTCCGCGATTCTTCGGAAGCTTCAGAGCGAGGGCTATACGAACCTGGTGTACCGGACGAGTGGTGAGCTCGACTTACGGAACCGAACCGACGTAGACGCTTTTTTTCAATCCTCTTCGATAGATTACGTGTTTTTAGCAGCCGCGAAGGTTGGCGGCATTACTGCAAATAACGATTATCCGGCGGATTTTATCCGCGATAACTTATATATTCAGACGAATGTTATCGATGCAGCCTACAAATGCAACGTGAAAAAGCTGTTGTTTTTAGGCAGTACGTGCATTTATCCAAAACATGCCCAGCAGCCGATTCAGGAGGAGGCGCTCCTCACCGGAGCGCTTGAACCAACGAACGAACCGTACGCAATCGCAAAAATTGCCGCCCTGAAGATGTGCGAGTCCTATAACCGCCAGTATGGCACGCATTTTATCGCCGCTATGCCGACGAACCTGTACGGGAAAAACGATAATTTCGACCTGGAAACGTCGCACGTGCTGCCGGCGCTGATGCGAAAGTGTCACGAAGCGAAGGTGAACGGCAGCCCGACAGTCGAAATCTGGGGCACGGGCGAGCCGCGCCGGGAGTTTCTGTACGCGGATGATCTGGCCGATGCGTGTGTTTTTTTGATGAACGAATACGACGGCACCGACATGGTGAACGTTGGCACCGGGCAGGACCTTTCTATCCGGGAGCTCGCCGAAACGCTTAAAACCGTTACCGGCTTCGACGGCGAGTTCGTATTTAATACGAGTAAGCCCGACGGCACGTTCCGGAAACGCACGGACATATCGAAGCTTCACAGCCTCGGCTGGCAGGCCCGGACGCCGCTTGATGAAGGACTGGAAAAGACGTACGACTGGTATACCGGCCACGCGGTACAATCAAACAAAGGAGCTGCTTCTCTATGACAAAATCAGCACTTATTACCGGTGTGACCGGCCAGGACGGCTCGTACCTGGCGGAATTTCTGCTCGGAAAAGGCTACAAGGTCTACGGCCTCCGGCGCCGGACAAGCACCCCGAACTTTGAAAACATTGAACATGTAAAGGACCAGATTGAGTGGATCGACGGCGATCTGACCGATTTATCGTCTCTTATCAGCGCCGTGCAGCAGGCACAGCCGGACGAGGTGTACAACCTGGCGGCCCAGTCATTTGTCGCCACTTCGTGGCCGCAGCCGATCGCGACCAGCCAGATTACCGCTGTCGGCGTGGTCAACATGCTCGAAGCGGTCCGTATTGCTAAACCGGATGCCCGTTTTTACCAGGCCTCAAGCTCCGAGATGTTCGGCAAGGTGCTCGAGACGCCGCAGACGGAAACGACGCCGTTCTGGCCGCGCAGCCCGTATGGGGTGGCGAAAACGTACGGCCACTGGATTACCGTCAACTACCGGGAAAGCTTTGATATGTTTGCCTGCGCCGGCATTTTATTCAACCACGAGTCCCCGCGGCGCGGCATGGAATTTGTGACCCGGAAGGTGACCGACGCCGCTGCCCGCATCAAGCTCGGGCTGCAGAGCGAGCTGCGGATGGGTAACCTCGACGCGAAACGTGACTGGGGCTTTGCCGGTGACTATGTAAAAGCCATGTGGCTCATGCTGCAGAGCGACGAGCCGGATGACTACGTGATCTCCACCGGGGAAACGCACACGGTCGAAGAGCTGGTGGATATTGCCTTTCAGCACGTCGGCCTTGACTGGCGCGACTACGTCGTAATCGACCCGAAATTTGTCCGGCCGGCGGAGGTGGATCTTCTGCTCGGCGACTGCACAAAGGCGAAGAAAAAGCTCGGATGGGAGCTTGAAGTCGGATTCCGGGAGCTGGTGGAAATGATGGTGGAGAGCGATTTGAACCATTACCGGAGCCAAACGCAAACGCCGGACCTGTACCGGGAAACGTCTTAACGCCCAATGCTTATTATCCGCTGGCAGGCGGCCTGGGCCGCTCGTTACAGCATAAAAGAGGGGGAGAACAATGCAGAGATCAACCACTCCGTTAAAAACGGAGAAACAGTCCATGGACCAGGCTCAGGCCAAGCGAATCATTGATATCGTTTCGTCCTTTCTGATGCTCGTTTTTCTTTCTCCATTATTTTTGTTTATTGGCCTGATGTATATGCAGGGAGAACAAAAAGGCCGGGTTTTATACAAACAAAAAAGAATTGGGGAAAAGGGGAAACCATTTTATATTTACAAGTTCCGGACCATGGTCGTAAACGCCGAAGAAGTGCTGCGCAGCGATCAAAAGCTGTATGCCGAATTTGTGCAAAACGGATATAAACTGCCCGTGGATCAGGACCCGCGCATTACAAAAATAGGCCGGTTCCTTCGCGAAACGAGTCTGGATGAACTGCCGCAGCTGATTAATGTATTAAAAGGGGAGATGAGTCTTGTCGGCCCGCGCCCGATCATTGCAGAAGAGCTGGAGGAATATGCTGAGAACAAGCCGCTGTTTCTATCAGTCAAACCAGGCATGACCGGCCTCTGGCAGGTGAGCGGCCGAAGTGACCTGAGCTATCCGGAGCGGATGGAGCTCGAACTTGACTACATCCGTAATCAGCGTCTGGGCACCGATATTCTTATTCTGCTCAAAACAGCAGGAGCGGTCCTGCGAAAACAAGGAGCGTATTAGGAAAGAAAAATGAACAGGCAGAGGAGGTGCTGTTTTGGAAAGAAAACTGCTGTACGTTGCATTTCTCCGGGAGGATTCAGACGCTGTCGGCTTTGTGAAAAAAGTCTACGCCCAGTGCAGGGCCATGAACCAGCTGGGGCGACGCGCCTATCTGCTTCTCTCCCGGAAGGACCGGGCCGTGTGCTACGACACGTGGACCGGCCGGGAAGTGGTACAGGAACACCATTATTCATCGAAAGCGGTTTTTGTTGAAACACCGGCATGGAAGCGAAGCACTGCCAGCTATTTTCGCATGACGGAATTTTTGCGGTTTGCCGCTGCACTCGCGGAGAGCCTGGACGTGCAGGAAATTTATATCCGGCGGATGAAGCCGGTTCTCCCCCAGCTGTCCCTATGGCTGCAGCGATGCAGGCGCGAGGGCAGAAAAACGTATTACGAAATTCCGGATTATCCAGTAGAAGTGCCGTTTAAAAAAGATTTGCAGGCCTACAGCTCTTACGTTCTCGATCAGGCGGCGTTCCGGTTCGGCGTATACCCGTTCGTAAAAAAGATTGTGGCTGTTTCAATTGTTCCAGTGACGGACCCCAGGGTAATAGCAATCAAAAATGGGATTGACCTTACCGCCTCTCCATTAGCGCAGAAACCTCTGGGACGGCGCTTTGATACTTTCGTGCTTGCGGGGGTAGCGAACTTAGCCTCCTGGCATGCATACGACCGGATCATTCGCGGGCTGAAGAATTGTACCGCCGCTTTCCACCCGGAGTTTCATATTATCGGCGACGGGCCGGTGAAAAAGGAGCTTCAGCAGCTTGCAGCTGAAGAAGGGGTCGAGGATCGCGTCATCTTCCACGGCACACTCACCGGCAGTGAACTCGATCAGATGATGAATGCTGTGGATGTGGGCATCGGCATTCTTGGAAATCACCGGCGCAACTTTTTTGGGGACTCCTCGTTAAAAAACAGAGAGTACTGCGCCCGGGGCATTCCATTTCTCCTGGCCTCCGAAGACAGCGACTTTCCGTCCCATCTGCCGTTTGTGTTCCGGGCCCCGGCAGATGACAGTCCGGTAGATATTAACCGTTTGTTTTTCGAACATCAGCAGTACCGGGGCCAAAATGCTCCGGCAAGCATTCGAAGCTATGCTGCAGAGCATTTGAGCTGGGAACAAAAATTGAAGCATGTATTCCCCGAAGTGCCAAAAGAGGAGGGAGCAGCCCATGAAGGTTCAGCTTGACCGTTATGACCAGTCTGATTACGACCGCGGCCGGCCGGGATGGTTCATTTTACTGTGGTGGCTCGTGCAGGGGACAGTTTTCCGCTTTTCGCTGCACCCGATGTATGCATTCCGGCGCCGGCTGCTCCGGGCTTTCGGTATGCAGGTGGGAAGCGGGGCCAAAATCCGGCCGAGCGCCAGGTTTACGTATCCGTGGAAGGTGTCCATCGGTGACCATTCCTGGGTGGGAGATGAAGCCGTCTTTTACAGCCTCGACCGGATTACGATCGGCGAGCACTGCGTAGTGTCCCAGAAAACTTACCTGTGTACGGGATCGCACCATCTGCAGAAGCCGTCCTTTGATTTAATCACCGCTCCAATCACATTCGAACGGGGGTCCTGGGCGGCCGCCTCCTCTTTCATCCACCCGGGAGTGACAATCGGGGAAAACGCAGTGGCGGCTGCCTGCAGCAATGTGACGAAAAGCATCCCCGCAAATGAGATTCACGGGGGCAACCCGGCCGCCTTTATAAAAACCCGGGTCGTAACAACTGATACTGTCGAAGAAGAACCATTAAAACAAGCAGAGGGAGCAGGCGTATGAAAAAAATAGTGTTTGTTGTTAACTACTTCCCGCCGGATATCGCATCGCTTGGCCAGCTTATGGGTGATCTCTGCTTTGGCCTGCAGGATGATTTTCATATTACAGTCATCACCTCGCATCCGCACTATGCAGACGAGCTGAACGAGGCACTGCCGGACCGTCTGGAATGGATTGATTCGGTTAAAGTAATCCGGATGAAGCTCCCTGCGGTGAACAAGCAGTCCAAAGTGAGCCGGGTCCGGTATATGGCTGCCTATTTCGCTAAAGCGCTCCGTGCCCTGCTCAAAGAGTCCGGGGTGGACGTTATTTACACCGTCTCCCAGCCGCCGATTCTTGGCGGGCTGATCGGCACGATTGGGAAAAAGGCAAAAGGGGCGAAGCACATTTATAACACCCAGGACTTCAACCCGGAGCAGGCGGAGGCCGTCGCCTATTCGCCGAGTCCGGCGATCACAAAAATGGCGGCGGTGGTGGATAAGCTGAACTGCCGGTACGCAGATATGAATATCGTGGTCGGAAGCGATATGGCAGCGACGCTGCAGAAGCGCTTTACGTCCGGAACGCCGGATTACGAAGTGATTCACAACTGGGTGGACGAAAAGGATCTGGTGCCAAAGCAGCGCACGGACAAGGGCGTGGAGGAATTCCTGCATGAAAAGCAGCTCGAGGGCAAATTCATCGTGATGTATTCCGGCAACCTTGGATTATTTTATGACCTGGAAAACCTGATCCGTATCCCAGAAGCCTTTCGGGATAACCCCGATATCGTGTTTGTGTTCATCGGCGAAGGGGCCAAAAAGAGCGAAATGAAAGAATACGTGACAGCCAGCCAGCTGCCAAACGTTCATTTTTTCCCGTACGAGCCGAAGGAACGCATCAAATATTCCCTGAACGCAGCTGACGTGCATCTTGTCGTGAACCAAAAGGGCATTAAAGGGGTATCCGTCCCGAGTAAAATATACGGCGTGCTCGCTGTCGGCAAACCGGTACTCGGCGTGCTCGAAAAGGGCAGCGAAGCGGCTGTAATTATTGAACGCTCCGGTGCGGGAGTAGTCATAGAACCCGGCCGGTACGAGGAAATCATCGAAGCGGTACGCAGGTATTACGAAAAGACAGAGGAAGAGCGGGAAGCCATCGGGCAAAAAGGACGTATGTACCTGGAAGAGCATCTTACACGCCGGAACTCAATTGATAAATACAAAGCTGTGTTCCAGCAGGTATAGCGTCGTGCATTGACGCTGCGACGGCAGCAGCGCAATAAAAAAGCAGCCGGGAGATAGGGGGCAGGAGCTTTTGTTTCATTATAACCGCACGGGAAAAACGTGGCTGTATTATTTATGGGGGGTCTACTTTATTACAAATATTGCCGGCGCCGTGCTGTTTAAGCAGGTGCTCGGCATGGGCGGATTCTCGCACACCCCCTATATCCGCGGCATGTTCATTCTCTTTCTTGTCCTTGGTATTACGTTCATCTGGGTGCCGCTGTATATGCTGAACAGGCAGGCAGAGCTTAAGCAGGGAGATCTGGCCATCGTCACCCTGATAAGCATGCTTATCGGCTACAGCGTCATCATCGGCCTTGCCAATGCCAATACGTGGACGTATATCCTCTCAGATACGGCGTATTTAATCACGGGCCTTGCGATTTATCTGCTCACCCGTTTTGGCGGCATTCATCTCCGGATGCGCGATCAGTATCTGGCTCCTGCCTCCGCCGTGTTGGCTGTGCTGCTTCTCGGACTGTATTTTTTAAGCAGCTGGGTGCCGGTAACGCTTCTCGTAGTGTTCGTGGGACTGTTTTTATACGCCCTGTATACCGCACGGACGGGGGTGCTTCTGTTTCAGCTCGGCCCGCTCGCGTTTTTGCTGATCAGCTCCAATCGCTCCCTGCTTCTCACGGTCCTTGTCATGGTGCTCGTGCTGATGATCGTCATGCTGGTAAAGAATCGCTGGAAGCCGATACTCACGCTTGTGTTTGCGTTCAGCTTCGCCGGGCTGGCGGCGGTCCTTGCCGGAGGGAGTGTGCTCGAGATGCTGAACATCGATTTTTACGAGACGGCTCTTGGCAGCCGGATCGAAGTCATGATGGGCATGGGGGGCTCCTCCGGAGTGAACCTGGACGAAGACGTCACGATCGCCCAGCGGCTGTACGAAGTAGACGTGATCGTGGAAACGCTGGGCAACAATCCGCTGTACTGGCTGTTCGGCTACGGGGCCGGCGGTACGATCGACATGTCGGGCTCCATGGATCCATCTGTTACAAGCGCCGCGCTGCTTGGAATGACCGAGGTGCATAACGTCCATTTTCTGCACGGCGCGCTGCTGTTTCGCTACGGACTGTTTGGAGCAGCCGTGGTGGCCGGCCTTGTCTGGCGGCTGTTCACCACTTCCATTAAGTATGACGACCGGTCCCTGATGCTTGCAAACCTGACAGCGCTGTCGCTTGTAGTCTACAGCTACTCCTCATCCTCCTATCTGCTTGTGGAGCCGCTGCTTTGGTTTCTGCTGGCCTGGCGGACGACGCGGATTGAATGGGGACAGACTCATGAAGAAGCTGCAGCCGGTCAGCCAATGTCCAAAAAGGAGGGCACTATGAAAGAATCGTTCCGCATTCAGGATTTGATTTACATCATCCGAAAAAGACTAAAACTGCTTGTGCTGGTGGTGCTTGCGGCCGTGAGTGCCGGGGCGGTGTACACATGGTTTATCGCAGAGCCCCAGTACGAGGCATCCACGCAAATACTCGTCACCCCGGCCGTCGGTGAGGACCAGGCACCCGTATCGGAGGACTGGCAGTCGAGCAGGGAGCTTGTAAACACCTATAATACACTGCTCACAAGCCCTGCAATTATCGAGCCGGCGGTGCAGGAGCTGAATACAGCACGAACAGAGGAGGACGTCCAGAGCCAGCTGACAGTCACCACTGAAAATGAATCGCAAATCGCTACTGTCTCGGTCCGGGACGCCGACCCTGAAGCGGCCGTGGCGACTGTAAATACCGTCACTGAAACGTTCGAACAAAAGGTGCCGTCGATTATGAACGTAGATAACGTGAGCATACTATCCAAGGCAGAGCTGAAAGACGCTTCCCAGCCGGTATCGCCGCAGCCGCTGCTGCATCTGGCAGCTGCCCTGTCCGGCGGAGCGCTTGGAGGCCTGGGGCTCATTCTGCTGCTGGAGATCATGAATAATAAGATCAAAACCGAAGAGGAACTTGAAGCCGTGCTGGGCCTTCCGATCCTGGGGTCTGTGAACATTCCGATGGATAAAGATTTCATTGCGAGGACAGACGAAGACATGAGTACGCAGCCGGTACCGGTTATCCCTGTCCGCAGAAACGGGGACACGGACCAGAATCCGGAGATGAAACAAAAAGTATAGGAGGTAGGGGAGAATGAAAATCCTTATAAATGCAACGGCATTAAGCGACCGTGGCGGCTTCAGCGTTGCTGCCGCCTGTCTGGAGGATTTTGCCGGCTCGGAAGCGTATTTCAGTGAAAATAATATCCACGTGACAGCCTACGTGTCCCGGAAGGAGCTGCTGGAATATAGGCGCAGCTGGATGGATGTGCATGTGACCCAGGTTCCTAAAAAGAGTCCGCTGCACCAGGGGTGGTTCGAGCGCCGGGTGCTCCGGAGGGAAATGAAGGAGCATGATGTGTTTTTGTCCCTGCAGAATACACCGCTTGGCGGCATTCATAAGCCCCAGTACTGCCTGATGCATCAGCCAATCCCATTTTCCGATGTGCGCCCGGGAGAGCTGGAGTGGCAGAACCTGCTTAAATATAAGCTGCTCATGCCAAAGCTCGTGCAGCGGGCCATGCCGCGCATGAACGGGATCTTTGTGCAGACCGGCTGGATGAAAGAAGCGGTGCAGAACCGGTACAGCAGCTGTCCTCCCGTGCATGTTATGCGCCCGAAGCCGGTGGACCTGGAAAAACACAACGCCCCCCTGTCGGGCCAGCAGCAACAGACGATCGCCCGAAGCCGCGGAACAAAGCTCATTTATGTGACCAACCAGGAGAGGTACAAAAACAACGAGCGGCTTATGCAGGCGGTGCGGCAGTACAATCAGGAAGCGAAGCATCCGGTCGACCTGTTTTTAACCGTAGAAGGCACGGACGAGCCGGGCATTCATTTCCTGGGAAAAGTCAGCTACGACGCCATCTATACGCTTTATACGTCCATGAATGCGCTCGTGTTTCCATCCCTGATGGAAACATACGGTCTGCCGATCATAGAGGGCAGGCAGGACTCCCGGTGCTGCTGGCAGACCTTCCGTACGGAAGCGAGCACCACGGAAAAGGAGAGACGCTGTTGTTTAATCCGCGGAGTACGGACAGCATTAAAGAGAGCATTCAGGAGCTCGAAGAAAAAAGATTGTTCCGTCCGGGCCCGGCATTCAAGGAAGCCGGAAACGATTACGTTGATTTTATCCGGACGATGAAGAGAGATTACGAAAAAACAAATACCCGCAGCGGTGAATATCCGGACGCAGGGTAGAAAGGAGCCGGAGGATGCAGGTGGATAATTCGAAGGCCGGTAAAGCTGTGGCGGCTCCCAAGTCGCTGAAGGTGAATTTCACGTGGGTCGTGTTTGCAGACGCGTTTTACGGTATCTCCCAGTGGGCATTAATTGCCCTGATCATTCATTTCAGCAGCGTGGAGCTTGCCGGCCTGTATACGCTTGCCCTTGGGCTGGCGGCTCCGTTCTTTTTGTTTTTCAATTTAAATTTGCGTTCCATCCAGGTGACGGACCAGGACAATGACTATCGTTTTGAACACTACAACCTGTTCCGCATGGTTACGTCGCTCGCCGCGTTTGCCTTTGTAATAGCGGCCGCGTTTGCGATGAACTATGAAGCGGGCCTCCTGTGGATTATTGCCCTCATGGGTGTGATAAAAGCGCTTGAAGCCCAGAGCGATATCTGCCACGGCCTGTTTCAGAAAAAAGAAAACATGCAGTACATTGCATTTTCAAAAATAGCCAGGGGCACGGTGAACGTGCTCAGCTTCTGGATTGTTCTGATGGCGACAGGAAGCCTGCTGTCTGCCCTGTGCATCATGGCCGCAGCAAATATTGCCTCCCTGCTTTTTGTGGATATGAAAAACGTAACAAAGGTTCACCGCTTTCGGCTGGCCGATATGTATCTCAGCCGACAGAAGCTCGTGATGTTCCGCCATTTTCTTGTATTGGGCTTTCCTCTTGGCATCGCCGGCGCCCTGGATGTGCTGAATATTAACATCCAGCGGGTGATTATCGAGCAGGCAGACGGCCTGGAGCAGCTTGGCTATTACGCTTCGATTGTCTACATTATCATGGCCGGGCAGATGTTTATCGGCGCGCTGTCGCAGGCGTGCCTGCCGCGTCTCCGGGCGTACTGGAGCAGAAATACAGGGCAGTACGTAAAGCTTCTCCGCACCCTGCTCGTGTTCTCAGCCCTTCTCGGCGCAGCTTTTGTCGCCGTGGTCGCCGCAGGTGGAGATGTGCTTTTGTCGGTCATTTACGACCAGAGCTTTGCGGCGTACCATCATATTTTCGTCTTAGCTTCCGTTGCCGCTTTTTTCTGGTATTCCGGAGGGTTTTTAAACATTGCGCTTCTTGCGACGAGAATGTTCAAGCACCAGGTGGTCATTTACGCTGTTTCCTTTGCTGTGACGGCCGGCTTTTCGCTGTACCTGGTGCCGGAATTTGGCATCGAAGGCGCGGGCTGGGCGCTGATTTTAGGAATGGCGGCCCGGTCGCTGACTATGGCGGTGATCTTAATCAAGCTGTACGGACAGAGGCAGAAAAGTTTTACCGCCGAGCCGTGACCCAGGTTTGGCGGAAATTAATTTCCGGGCTGCCTTTAGAATGGCTGCGGAATAGCCGATGAAATAAAAGAGAAACAAAAACGAACGCAAGTGTTTTCCAGCTCACTTGAAGATACCTGTTAAAACCATCGCCGCCGGAGGAGGAAAATCATTGCTGCATCAATTAGTCACATCGAAAACGAGATTACGGTTGATCGTGAAATTTTTTTTATGCGAGGAAGAAACGTACCTGCGAAAAATCGTGCGCGAGTTCAATGATTCGGCCAACGCTGTGCGCGTGGAGCTGAAGCGCTTGAGCGACATGGATCTTATCACAGGCCGCCCCGTGCAGAACCGCCGCTACTATCAGGTGAATAAAGAGCATTACATGTACGAGGACATGAATCAGCTCATCCGTAACTACGTGCAGTGGGATCAAATAGTGGAGCTGCTCGAAGATACCGAATGGCAGTACGTTTACATGGCTTCCGAAGAACAGCCGCCGCACGGGCTGGAATATATCGTGGAAGTGGGGGAGGGCTCCCTGGATGCGGGTAAGCAGGTACTAATCGGTGAATGCATGAAAGTCACTTTTGTTACGGCGGACACAGTATGTCAGATGGAGCAGACGCTGATCATGGTTCACAGCCTGGATCTGGAAAAGCCGGGAGCCATGCCACAGCCATCATAGAACTACATAGAATATAAAAACCAGCCTGCCGGCATTTGCCGGCAGGCTGATTTGTTGTGTTTAATGATTGGACTTGTCTTTAGAAGCCGACTGTACGGAAAAGTATTCCGGATAATATTCCTTATACCACTCCACGAATTTGCCAATACCTTCCTCAAGCGAGGTAACCGGCTTGAACCCGACTGCCTTCTGCAGGCTGTCAATGTTCGCGTACGTTGCCTGCACGTCTCCCGGCTGCATCGGCAGGTATTCCTTCCGGGCTTCCATGCCCAGATGCTTTTCGAGGGTTTCGATGAATTCCATCAGAGCCACCGGCTGGTTGTTGCCGATATTAAAGACCTGGTAAGGCGCATAGCTTGTTGACGGATCCGGATTTTCGGCATCCCAATCACTGTCGCCGGTAGGAACAGCCGGGATCAGTCGCACAATGCCTTCCACAATATCGTCAATATACGTAAAATCCCTCATCATATCGCCGTTATTGTACACCTGGATCGGCTCGCCGTTGACGATTTTATTCGCAAATTTGAAATAGGCCATATCGGGCCGCCCAAGAGGGCCATACACGGTGAAGAACCGCAGGCCGGTCGTCGGCAGGTCATACAGATGGCTGTACGTGTGCGCAAGCAGCTCGTTGGATTTTTTCGTTGCCGCGTACAGGCTGACCGGATGATTCACCCCGTCCTCCGGCGAGAACGGCATTTTTTTGTTGGCCCCGTACACGGAGCTTGAAGATGCATAAATCAAATGTTCTACCTGATGGTGCCGGCACATTTCCAGAATGTTCGAGAAGCCGACAACGTTGGATTGAATGTACTTATCAGGACGCTCGAGGCTGTAGCGGACACCGGCCTGAGCCCCTAAATTAATGACCACTTCTATTTTGTGATCAGAAAATACTTTTTCCAGAGCAGGAGTATCGGCTAAATCAATCTCATGAAAATGAAAATTCTCATATGAAGCCAGCTGTTCCTGCCTTGTTTTTTTTAGATTAATGTCATAATAGTCGTTGTGGTTATCGATACCAACGACTTCTTTTCCTTCCTGCAGCAATTTTTCTGCTGCATACATTCCTATAAAACCACTGCTTCCAGTTACTAGTATCATTACGTTCCTCCGTTATTCATCAGCAAGACCCGCTTGCCTGGTATTATTTTATTCATTCACTTTCATTTTTTCCAATAAGCGAGACACATCGAGTATATATGATTTTCTTAACCCTTCATGCGAAGAATCAATCGAAATGTATTTTCCATCCGGACTCCACCTTGGATGCAGATCCGCTCGTTTAGTCAAATCAAAGGCCCATGGGGCGAAAAATTGTCCTGCCTCCACAAGTTCCCCGGAGTTCAAATTGTATAGGAAAAGATGGCGAATCCGGGATTTATCTGGATACGTATCTGTGACCAGCCAATTCTGATCCGGCGATATCGAAGGGTGCCCGTCCCCATACTGATCCAGGACTCCTTCTCCTAAAATAGAAATATCCGAAGTGTTTGTATCCAACCAGTAGTAATGGTCCCCGCGGGCTTCTGTCCGCGCCCAGGCGATAATTTCATCGTCGTTATACCAGCAGCAATGAGAGACCATTCGGTCATCCAGAAGCAGACGCAGGTTACTTCCATCTGCTGCTGCAGCGTACAGCCTTGTGTAACGGCCCTGTTTTCCAATCCAGCGGTGCATGAAGATAAATTGTTTTCCAGAAGGGGAGTACATAACGTGATTGACTTTATGCTCTGCACCCTCCATCTCCGGTCTGAATTTATTGTGGATTAATTGATCGATAGTAATAATGAGTTCGGTTTTCTGCGTGTCCATGTTCACTTTCCATATTCCGTCTTCCTCCCGTGGAAGAAATGGATGAAGATTCATAGATTCGCCTTCATAGCCGTATTCAGGGTTCAGGCGGGTTAAGTTTTTAAAATTAATAGACAAAAATGTATTTTCACTTGGATGAAGTGTTTGCAGAGGCATGGAGTACGTGGCTTCCACTTGTTCGGATTTTACATTAAACTGACGGGCCACAAGTTTTCCTTCCGCAAAATTATTGTATAGAAGGCGTTCTTCATCGATCCAGCAGGTCATGGAGCCCTGCTGAAAATTAAATGCTGTTGTGGTTTCTGCGGTAAGTTTCTGCTGCTTTTCTCCGTCGAGCGCTACAATTTCCCACTCGGAGGCTGCGTTTAAACGATGGTAAGCAAGACGTGTCTGCAAAGGATTCCAGGGCTTTCTGTCATAATACCCAAAAAAGAATGGAGCACTGGAGGCTTTCAGACCGAGATATTCATAAGGATTCTCGAGCTTTACTTCTGGATGCGTTTCATATGTAAAATTCTTCTTTCGGTGAAGCATGTATTGCATGCGCTGATACAAAAATTTAGCCGTTTTTTTAATTTTGGGGTTGGATTCAATCAATTGTGCCAGTCGCTTTTCAATAAAACTATATTGGGCCATAATTTTTCCTTTCTTTTCATTTTATTTTAGAGAAGCAGGGAGAAAAATAAAAACTTTGCTGTAAATAACATTTTAACGAAATTCCGCGCAGATAGATAGATGAATTAGCCCTACAGGATGCTCCGGCTTTTCTTTCCAATTTCCGGATGCCTTTATTTTCATTTCCCATGTTATAATATGACAGATAATACAATAATACATATTAATTTTAAGGCGGTGTCTATGTGAAAGCCTCTGTAATTATTACTACAAAAAACAGACAAAAAGAACTTCAGGCCGCGATTCAAAGCGTTCTGGTTCAGAGCCGCCAGCCGGCTGAAATTATCGTGATGGATGACGGGTCTTCCTATGATCTGTCCCAAACATCAGATAGCGGATTTTTGTCCTCTGTACAATACTTTTACCATGAAGAAAGCCTTGGGGGAGCGGCCAGGAGGAACGAAGGAGCGGCCAAGGCCACTGGAGACATACTTATGTTTTTGGATGACGATGATACGTGGGAGCCTCAAAAAATTGAAGACCAAGTAACTATTTTCGAGCATCAACCGGAAGTGGGCCTAGTTTATACCGGCCGAAAAATCGTTGATGCCGAGGACCGCGATACAGTACTGCGTAGAATCGAACCCAAAAAACGTGGTAACGGCTGGCCGGATATTCTCTTTAACAATTTTATTGGTGTTACATCCGGAGTAGCTGTCAGAAAAAACCTGTTTGAACAGGTGGATGGCTTTGATACTTCTGCAGTTGCCAGGCAGGACTATGATCTTTGGATAAGGCTTGTGCGGATTACTGAGGTTGATTATGACATCGGCTGCAATGTACGTTATACAGTTTCTAAGCAAAAAGGCAAGCAGATAAGCAGCCGCAGCGAGCTGCATGGACAAGCCATTCATTATCTTCTTAATAAATACAGCAAGGAAATCGAGTCGTTTTCTTCGTTCAAGAAAAGGCGCCTTAAAAGCGACTGGTATCATTACGTAGCGAAAAAAACGCATGGTGTCAGCTATAAGAATGCAACAACCTGGACGATCAAAGGGCTGCTTCAATACCCGCAGATCAAACTTGTCGCTCTGCTTCTCCCTCCTGTAGTTTTAAACAAATTAATCGGACGGCTCGCTTAAAATACATCGCTTACAAAAATGTGTAAAGTTAATTTAAAAAAATGTGTCGGGCACCCAAAAGAATGGAGTTAATAATGACATTAAAAAGTGTTATAAAAAACAATTTAATCGTTTTTGAATTAAGATCAATCACGAAATACCGTAAAAAAACACCCTTTAGTAAAGCTCCTAAAAAGAAAGAGCTGGATTACAGTTTTATGGAGAAAATGAAATCGATAAGAAATTGGGGCTTTACCGGAAGCTTTATCAATCAAAGATACAGCTATCTGCATAACAAAAAATCGATGCACTTTATACCAAACAATGTTTATCAGTGGAAATTAGCGCCTCATATTAATCCGAGAAAACATGCCAATGTTCTTGGAGATAAATCATTGCTGGATATTAATTTCCCGGAAGCATCACCAACGTTATTAACAAAGGTTGAGGGCCAGTGGTTTTCAGAACAAAAAGAAATAAATAAGGAGCAGGCACATGAATTGGCGCTTTCTGCATTAGAGAAAGGACAAACAATGGTAGTGAAGGACGCCCATTCCTATCGGGGAAGATCCGTGAAGTTTTATGAATTACAGGAAAAAGAGGAAGCTTTAGCACATATGGATTCAATCGAAAGCTTATGTATTCAAAAGATGATATATCAGTGCAAAGAGTTATCGGCATACCACCCTGAAAGCCTTAATACTGTCCGGATACTTACATATAATTATAACGGCCAGGTTCACTATCTTTCCTCTTTAGCGCGCTTTGGCGTCGGGGGGTCCAAGATAGACAATACACATGCCGGGGGGCTGGCCTTGGTATTAAAAAAGGATGGCACTCCGCATGAAAAAGCCTGTGATGATGACTTTAATGAATACGAGTCTCACCCTGACACCGGGGTCAGGTTTTCTGAGCTTAGAATTCCAAACTGGGAAAAAGCAATAAATTTTGCATTATCTCTCCATCAGAAAGCTCCTCAAGTAGGTTTAATGGGATGGGATTTAGCCATAGAGGAAAACAAGGTCTGGCTTATAGAAAGCAATGCCCAATGCCCGGATATAAATTGTCATCAGGTTTATAATGGGCCGCTGTTTGGTGACTTAACAGAGACGCTCTACCAGAGCACCCCTGTGAACAAGTTTTCAATTTAGATTCTTGCACAAAGGCAAGTTGTTAAAGTGCAGCGTCATAAATAGGCATTTTACTAGTTTAAACAAGTTTTCATTGAGCTGTAGTTTAAGTAATAAAAGTATGAGAGCATAAAATAGTTTGTGTAAACGATCGATCACCAAAAAAGGAAGTCCTTTTCTCGAAGAATGAAGTTACCGACCACATCCACAGAAAAGAGGACTTCCCTATGAATAATTTTTCGACAGATATTGCTCACGCT